>JAJEAZ010000023.1 GCA_022824105.1 Alphaproteobacteria bacterium | reverse complement strand
GGCTTCGTCTTCGATGGTGTCCGCCACCCGGCAGAGCAGGTAGGCGTTGCCCACGCTGTCCCGCAGCCGGTCCGGCAATTGGGGAATGGTGAGCGCAAATGTGCGGGACACGCCTTGCAGGATTTCCGCCTGGTAGGCGAGATCCCGTTCGAGGGGTGCTCCGCTCAATGCTGTTTCCGCCGTCGGCATTCTGCGCTTGCGTCCGCCGTAATCCGGCTCCGCCTCAAAGGCCCGCTCGTCGCATGGTTTCCGACCGCGCTATGCAAGTCAAGCTGCAGCGCTTCCGGAGGCTGCTTCGTCATACCCCGGACACGACGTGAAGAGGGCCGGCGCGGCGGTCGGGGAGCGTGGGCGGCGGGGACCCCTGCGGGGATGTCATGAAATGTCATGTTTTTGTCGCAACGGCCCTCTCGCGACCGGAGGTCCGCGCACCTCTTGCGCTTTCCCCCTCCGTCATGCCCGGAACAAGTCCGGGCATGACGATATGAGGACGGGCATGGCGTGAAGAGGCGCGGCGTGAAGAGGGCCGGGGCGGCGGTTGAGGAGCCTGCGCGGCGGGGACCCCTGCGGAAGTGTCATGATGTGTCATGTTTTGTCATGGTCGCGCGCGGCGGCCTCCTGCTTTTCGCACTCCTCGCGTTGCCTCTGGCGTTCGCGCCATGCCTCGAACTCGTCCTCGCTGCCGTCATGGCCGGTTCCCCTTTTCGTCACCCCGGCCCCCGAGCCCACCTCATGCACACATCTGTTTCCGGTGGCTTGGCATTGCATGTTCCCCAACCGTCGCCCCGGACTTGCCTGCCCCCGCGCAGGCGGGGGATCCGGGGCCCGGCCTCGGTCCTGGCGGCAGCCCCGGATCGGCCTCCGGGGCAGGCCCCAGCGGTCGAGCCTGCTCTCCGCCGGCTGCGGCAGCGGCGCGAGTCAGGGTCCCGGATCGGGTCCGGGATGACGACATGGACCCCGGCTCGGGGGCCGGGGTGACGAAAGGGGCCGTGATCTTCACATGAGTCTGAAGTCGATGCCGTTGGTATCAGAGCGCGGCGTGGCCGGGCCAGAAGGCGCAACGCAGACAAGCTGAAACGCGATGGAGGAAAGACCGCCAGAACGGCGGAGCATGACGGAAAGGGGGAGGCGCAAGAGGTGCGCGGAACTCCGGTCGCGAGCGGGTAGTCACGACAAAAACATGACAATTCATGACATCCCCGCAGGGGTTCCCTTCAACAGCCTCGGGACAGGCTCCCGATACGCGGCTGACGCTGCTGCCCGGGACGAGGGGGACCGCCCCGCCGCAGGCGGGGGACGGGGCGGCGAACCCGGCCATGCGGTCCGGGGGCGGCGAAGATGCGCGAAGCCGGCAGGATCACCAGGCGGGCGGGGTCCATTCGGCGTCTTCGTCCAGCGGAAACACCGGACGCGGCAGGCGTTGCCAGCGGAAGCGGTCCAGCACCGGCGAGGTGAGGCCGGCCGTGTCCACCTCGAAGACCTGCGAGGGCTTGAACCAGGGCATGAAGCCGGCGCGGAAATGGCCGCGCGACTTGACGCAGACCACGCGCGCTTCGGCGATATCGAGGCCGAAGCTCTCGAAGAACATCGGGTCGGCGGTCTGGTGGCGCGCGCCGATGACGATGACGGTGATGCCGTCCGGCCCGCCGATCCGGAGCGCGGCGGACGGCCCGAGCTCCACCAGCCGGCCGCGCTGGATGCCGAGCCGGCCGACGAAGCGCCCGTCCGTAAGCCTGAGCACTCGTGCGGGCGCCCGGAACCCCTTGGAGAACTCCGTGTCGCCCTCGCGGTTGAACACGGCCTCGAATTCCGCGCCTTCGCCCAACTCATGCGCCTCCAGCGCCAGGGCGGGGTCGAAGAAGGAGCCGTAATAGACATGCTTCGCTTCGGCCTCGACCAGCGCGCGCAAGAGCCATGTGGTGCGCCCTTCCCCGCCGCCGCCCGGATTGTCGCCGGAATCGGAGAAGATGATGGCGGGACGGGACGGGTCGGCCGCGGTTTCGAGCGCCAGCGCCGCCGCCGCCTCGACGGACATGAGCTCGCGCCGGAAGCGCTGGCGCATCGACCATCCATATTCCGCAATCTCGCGGGCGAGGGCGCGCGCCGCCGCCTCGTCCTCCCGCGCCGTCACCACGATGGCGATGCCGTTCTTGGGCGTGTCCGAGAAGACGAACCCGCCCAGAATCGTGACATTGATAATCTCGCCGCCCGATTCGCGCATCCGCCGCTGGCCGTGCTGGATCATGTCGGCGTAGGGGCCTTCGGCGGTCAGCAGGGTCACGCTCGGCGGCGTCAGCGGCAGGCGGATGAAGGCCGATTTCGGCCGCATGCCGGCCAGCATCTGGCGCATGGCGAAGGCCGCTTCCTCGCCGCGCTGGCGCATATCGACATGCGGGTTGGTGGTGTAGCCGATCAGGATGTCGGCGGCCTCGACCAGGCGCTCGGAGAGGTTGGCGTGCAGGTCGTGCGTCACGATGACGGGAGCCTCCGGGCCGGCGAGCGCACGCAGCCGGGCCACGATCTCGCCGTCGGGGTCGAGGGTTTCGGTCGTGGTCATGGCGCCGTGATTGGCGATGAAGACGCCGTCCACCGGGCCCGCCTCCGCCAGCATGTCCCCGATGCGCTCCAGGCAGCCGGCGATGAAGGGCCATTCCGCCGGGCCCCAGGGCGGGTTGTTGGCGAAGAGAAGCGGCACGGGCTCCCACGGGCCGGTCGCGTCCATCGCCTGTACGAAGGCCGCCATCTCGCGCGGCATGGCCGAGACCGGCGCGCGCGCGTCCGCCAGCAGCGTCTCGCCCTCGCGGTAATAGTGCCGGCGGAAATCCGCTTCCGTCGCCGGCGGGGCGAAGGCGTTGCTTTCCAGCATGATGCCCAGAAGGGCGATGCGGGGCGTGGTCATCGGGTAATCAACTCCGGTTCGGGTCTGTCATCCCTTCCTATCGCCGCGGCCTGCCCTTCACGGGCGCGCCAGCCGCCGGCGAGGCGGCGCAGATCGTGACCCACGGCCAGCATCGCGGGCACGACGAACAGGATGAGGAAGGTCGCGACGGCGAGCCCCGCCACGACGGTCAGCGCCACGGGGATCAGGAATTGCGCCTGCAGGCTGGTCTCGAAACAGAGCGGCAGCAGGCCGCTGATCGTGGTGAGGGAAGTCAGCATCACCGCGCGCAGGCGGTCGCAGGCCCCGTCCTCGATGGCCTGGAGGACCGGCTTCCCTTCGCGCTCATGGTCGTTGATCGCCACGATGAGCACGATGGAATCGTTGATGACGATGCCGGAGAGCCCGATCATGCCGATCATCGACAGGATGGTGAGGTCGAAACCCGCGAAATAATGGCCGAGCGCGACCCCGATAAAGCCGAGCGGCACCACCGACAGCACCGCCACCGGCCGGCTGTAGCTGCCGAAGATCCAGGCGAGCACCAGGAACATCCCCGCCAGCCCGATGGCGGCGCCGACGCCCATGTCGGCGAAGGTTTCCTCCTGCTCCTCCGCCTTGCCGGCGAAGCGCCATTCCAGGTCCGCATCCCCGGCGATCTCCGCCACGCCGTCCCGCTCCAGCGCGGCGAGCACGACATTGTTGGTGGTGACGGTCTCGTCCACTTCCGCCGTCACCGAGACCTCGCGCCGCCCGCGCTCCCGGCGGATGACGTCGTAGCCGCTGGAGGGCGTCACCGTCACCACGGCGCTCAGCGGCACCTCCGTCCCGTTCGGCCCGAACAGGTAGAGCGTGCCGAGGCCGCCGGGGTTCTCCGTCTGCCGGACCCTGACCTCGACCTCTTCGTCGCTCCTGGCGAACCGGAGCGCCGTATCGCCCTGGAGCGCGCTGCGGAGCTGGTTCCCGGCCCGCGCGATATCGAAGCCGAGTGCCCGGCCCGCGGGCGTGACCCGCAACTGCATTTCCCGGTTGCCGTAGGCGAGGTCGTCCCCGATGGCGCTCACCCCCGGATAGGAGGCGAGCAGCGCCTTCACGCGCCCGGCCGCCGCCTTGAGGTCGTCAAGGCTGTCGCCGGACAGGCGCACGTCGATCTCGCGGCCGGGCGGCCCGCCCGTCTGGGCGCGGACGGTCAGCGTATCGGCCCCGACGACCGGCCCGATACTGTCCCGCCAACTGCGCACGAAGGCTTCGGTGCGCACGTCGCGCTTGTCCGAATCGACAAGCTGGACGACCACGGCGCCCACCGTGTCGTCGCGCTGGCGCGGACCCGCCGGGCTCTGGGTGCGCGTGATGCCCTCGACCACGATGGAGGTATGCACCAGTCCGGGATCGCCGAAGGTCCCGGCCGCGGCGGCGGCGGCCCGTTCGATCTGCAGCAGGCGTTCGAGCGTCTCCTCGCGGGTCGTGCCCGGAACCATGCGCAGGTTCGCGAAGACGTTGTTCGGCTCGACCGAGGGGAAGAAGGTGAAGCCGATGCGCCCGCTGGCCGCGATGCCGACGCTGACGAACAGGAGGCCGACCGCCAGCGCCAGCACGAGGTAGCGATGGACCAGCGCCCGGCCCACCAGGCGCCGGAACGGCCCCTCGCGGAAGCGGCGGAAGCCGCCGTCGAAGCGCTGGCGGAAGCGCGAGGCGCGGCCCTCGGCCGAGGCCGCGGTCGCGGCGAGCGCGTGGCGCAGATGGCCCGGCAGCACCAGGAAGCACTCCACCAGGCTCGCCACCAGCGCCAGCACGACGATGATCGGGATTTCCCGAATGATCTGCCCGATGATGCCGCCGATCAGGATCAGCGGCAGGAAGGCGGCGATGGTGGTCAGGCTCGAGGAGAACACCGGGCCCGCCATGCGCCGGGCGCCCTCCATGGCCGCCTGCAGCGGGTCGTCGCCCCGGCGCGCGCGCGTCTCGGCGTGCTCCGCCACCACGATGGCGTCGTCCACCACGAGGCCGATGGCGAGGATCGTCCCGAACAGGATCACCATGTTGACGGCGTG
>JAJEAZ010000231.1 GCA_022824105.1 Alphaproteobacteria bacterium | reverse complement strand
CCCGCGTCGAGTTCGTCTCCGCCATGGAGGCGGGCGGGGTCGCCGCGATGGAGGTTGTCGCAAGAGACCTGAAGGCGCTCGGCCTCTACCAGGCCAGGGCGCTCGCATATGAGGGAGTCGAGGTCGACATCCTCGAGCATCCGCTCTCGCCGGAGCAGCGACGCATCTACGACGCCTATGCCGGCGCCTTCAAGGTGATCCACGCCAACATCGAGGCCGCGCTCGAAGCCACGGGCATCGTCCAGGGCGAGGACACCCTGAACAAGAACGCCAAGTCGGCGGCGCTGTCGGCCTTCGAGGGCACCAAGCAGCGCTTCTTCGGCCATCTGCTGACCGGCATGAAATGCCCCAGCCTGATCCGCGCCGTCGAGGCCGATCTCGACGCCGGCCGCTCGGCCGTCGTCCAGCTGGTCTCCACCGGCGAGGCGCTGATGGAGCGCCGCATCGCCGAGGTCCCGGCCTCCGAGTGGGACGACCTCAACATCGACCTCACCCCGCGGGACGGCATCCTGTCGTTCCTCATGCACGCCTTTCCTGTGCAACTTCAGGAGCCCTTCACCGACGACGACGGCAACCTGATGAGCCGGCCCGCCAGGGATGAAGACGGCAATCCGGTGACCTGCAAGGAGGCCGAGGACCGGCGCGACGCGCTGATCGAGAAGCTCGCGGCGCTCCCGCCGGTGCCGACCGCGCTCGACCAGATCGTGCAGAAGTTCGGGCATGAGGCCGTCGCCGAGGTCACGGGACGGTCGCGGCGCGTGCTCAGGATCGTGGAGGCGAAGGGCGAGCGGCTCTCGCTGCGCAGCCGGCCCGCGTCTGCCAATCTCGCCGAGACCGCCGCGTTCATGGACGCCGAGAAGCGCATCCTGGTGTTCTCCATGGCCGGCGGCACCGGCAGGAGCTACCATGCGGACCTGTCCTGCGCGAACACCGAGCGCCGCATCCACTATCTGCTGGAGCCCGGCTGGCGCGCCGACCAGGCGATCCAGGGTCTCGGACGCACCCACCGCACGCACCAGGCCTCGGCGCCGCTGTTCCGCCCCGTCACCACCGACGTGAAGGGCGAGCGCCGGTTCATCGCCACCATCGCCAGAAGGCTCGACAGCCTGGGCGCCATCACCCGGGGCCAGCGGGACTCCCAGACCGCCATGGGCGGCAGCGACGCCGCGCTCTTCCGCGAGAGCGACAACCTCGAATCCGACTATGCAAAGGCGGCATTGCGGCAGTTCTACGGCGCGCTCTGGCGGGGCCGCATCGAGGGCTGGAACGCGGAACGCTTCCAGGAGTCGACCGGCCTCAAGATCGCCCATGAGGGCGGGCTCAAGGACGACCTGCCGCCCATGCCGCAGTTCCTCAACCGGCTGCTGGCGCTCCCCATCGCCGAGCAGAACCAGCTCTTCGCCGAGCTGGAGGCACGCATCGCCAGCAATATCGAGCAGGCGATGGAGGCCGGCAGCTACGAGGTCGGCGTCGAGACGGTCCTTGCCGACTCGCTCACCATCGCCGGCAGGGAGACGCTCTACGAGCATCCCGGCACCGGGGCTGCCACCGAGCTTGTCGAGATCGTCCGCCGCGACCGGCTCGTGCCGCTAACTGCGGAGTCAGCGCTGGAGATCGGTGGACGCGATCCCGGTCCCGACGGCAAGCCCCGTCTTGTGGTCAACACGCGCTCGAAGCGCGCCGCCGTCCTGCTGCCCGCCCCGTCGCGCATGCTCGACGATGGCGGGGTGCAGGAACGGGTGCAGCTGATCCGCCCGGCCAACCGGGACCGCATGGCCCAGGCCGAGTTCACCGCCTCCAACTGGGGGCGCACCGACGAGCGCCACTGGCGCATGCTCTGGGACCACGAGACCGGCGAGCTGCCGAGCCACCGCGAATCCCGCTTCTGGCTCGCCTCCGGCCTGCTGCTGCCGGTCTGGGACCGCCTGCCCGCCGAGAACATGCGGGTTCGCCGGCTCACCAGTGACGATGGTCACAGCCTCATCGGGCGCGTGCTCGACGCCGAGCAGGTGCGCTCCGTGCGGGCCGGGTTCGGGCTCGACGGCGGCCCTGCCATGACCGGCGCCGAGGCCTTCGCGGCGGTGATGGAGCGGGGCAACGCGCTCGCCCTCGCCAATGGCTGGCGGCTCGCGCGCCGGCGCCTCATGGGCGGCAACAGGATCGAGATCGAGGGGCCGGCGGACACCGACCTGCCGGCGCTCCGGCGCATGGGCTGCACGGTCGAGATCGTCTCGTTCCGCGCCCGGATATTCGCGCCCAATGCCGGCGCGATGGAGCGCATCCTCGACCGCTGGCCGCTCGCCGCGTGACTCCCTGAGGATTCCCCCGTTCAATGCCCGGCCGGGATGCGTATTGCCGGCCGGGCGGCGGCCGCAGCCCCCGCCACCGAAGGAGAGCTCCATGACCGCGCAGACCCTGCCGGACGAACCGAACTTCTGCTTCGCGCCCGCCTACGACGTCGAGACCGACGTGCAGCAGATCCGCATCGTCATCGAAGGCCTCGCCGGGCACGTCCCGACCGCGCTGATCGCGCTGGACATCGACGATGCTCTCAGCATCTGCGACAAGCTGAACCGCCGGCTCGGCCTGGACCGCGGGGCCTGGACCGCCATGGTGGCCGAATCCATGCGCGCCGAGGCCACCGGGCCGGGCTTCCCCACCGAGCATTGAACCCGTGCCCGCCGCTCGGTACCGCCGCTCGAACCGGTCCAAATAGTCGCTGTGTTTCCGGACAATGGAGGACAATCCGATTTCTGCCGCAACAGTCGTCCGGGCCGCCCTCGCCAGGCTGTCGCGAGGCAGGCCCATGACCGGCGCCCGCTCCCGGAAGCACCGCGCCCGCAGCGCTGTCTGCCGGACCGTTTCCCGCCTCCCCGCGGAAGGCAAGAGCCGCCCGGCACCGCGCTTTCCGCCCTCCGGTATCTCTGCACGACAACGCGACTCTGGGAATCGTCGCCAGGATCGAAGTCGTCCTCGGACCGGCGAAGAACGAAACGCTGCATTCCGCCGACATGCCGGCCTGGTTGGCCAAAGCGTTCGCCGCCGCCGCCCGGGAAGCGGTCCGTGGCTGAACCGGCAGGTAACGATTTCGGCCAGCCTGTCGACCTCCGGCCGACGCGCAGGACGATGCGAAGAGCGCTATGCCAATGTTGTAACCGGCAACATGTTGACACATATTACCAGTCGAATATTGGCAGTTGTTACCGGACTCACTTGTGGATATGTTGCCGGTCACAACAAACGGAGAAATTCCGATGCCTGCTGCGAACGAATCCGTGAACGAAAGGGTCTACCGCTCGCGCGAACGGCGGCGCCAGGCCGGCCTGAAGCGCGTGGAGGTGTTCGTTCCCGCAGACCGGGTCGACACGCTGAAAGCCTACGCCGCCCAGCTGCGGGAAGGCTCGCGATCGGAAGCGGTCAGGGAGGCGCGAAAGCTGATCGCGAAGGCCTACAGGAAGTTCCGTGCTAGGTGCCTCGACAACATCGACGTCGATCCTGAAACGGCCGACCTGCCCGACGCGGCCGTGATCGCCGCAGCGCTCATGCATCGCGGGAACGCAGAAGCCTACAGCCTCGGGCAAAGGCTCAGCAGACTGGCGAGGTAATGCCCCTCACACCGGTCCAGCGCTCCGCCGCCGGCGTCCTTCGTCCCTTCCGGTCGAAAGAGAGCTACGTCGCCGGCGGAGCGGCGTTGAACCGCGGCTGGCCCAGGCTGTCCGACGACATGGACATCTTCCACGATCGCAGCGATCGGCTTCCGGACTCGGTCGGACCCGAGTTCGAGGCGCTGCGCGATGCCGGCTTTGCCGTCGATCGCATCGCCGAAAACGACCTCGTCGTCGAGGCAACCGTCGGCAAGGACGGCGAGGAGACGCGGATTCGGTGGTTCCACGACGAAGAGACCTGCCGGCGCTTTTTTCCCGCCCTGGAGGACCCCGAGTTCGGCTTCCGGCTGCACGACGCCGACGCTGCCGTGAACAAGGTCCTCTGCGCGGCGCGGCGGAAGAGCGCCGCCCGGGATGCGGTCGATCTCGTCACCATCGTCGAGCGTTATGCCCCGCTCGGTCCCCTGGTATGGGCCGCCGGAGGCAAGGCGCCCGACCTGGCGCCACCGGCTACGCTGCGCGCAATCCGAGCCACCGTTTTCGGATATTCCCGCGAAGAGATCGAGACGGTGCGCATGGCCGGCGGCCCCGCGACGGGCTGGCGGCGCCTGAGGGAGGTTCTCGACCGGGCCCTGGACGCCGCTTCGGAATACTGCGAGAACACCGCGCCCCTGGCGCATCCCGGCTGCCTGTTTATCGATGCCGGGGAAAGGCCGGTCGAAGCCGACGACAATGCAGTCGATACCGGCAAGGCCCTTGTCGCGGGCATTCGCGATTATTCCGGAATTCCGGTGATCGGAGGAAAGCAGGAATTTGTCTAGGCGCCGTCGCTTCCGGAAGCGGGCCAGCCCTGGCACCGCCATCCCGCAGAAGGAACTCGACCCGGTCTGCCGCCCACTCAGGCTCGCCGAACGGCGTTACCGCGACACCCCCGGATGAGGCCCGACCCATGACCGTATCCGACAGCAACGTGAAGGCCGGCAGCGGCAACGTCTTCGCCGATCTCGGATTTCCCGACGCCGACGCTCATCTCGCGAAGGCCGAGCTCGTCAGCCGCATCGACGACATCGTGCGCGATCGCGGCATCACCCAGGCCGAGGCCGGGCGCATGCTCGGCCTCTCCCAGCCGGATGTCTCCCGCCTGCTGCGCGGCGACTTCCGGGAGTATTCGCTGGAGCGGCTGCTGCGCCTGCTGACCGCGCTCGGCCGCGACATCGACATCGTCATCCGTCAGCCGCGCTCCTCGACCGGCGGCAGGCTGCGCGTCGCCACGACCGAGGCTGCCTGACCGCTTCTCCGCGCCGCCGATCGCGCCGGCGGTCCTGCTGCGCAGCCGGCCCGCCCGAATCGGGAGGCACATGACGTGACCGCGCTCTGTCCCGCGACCGCAAGTCCCCGGCCGACGCGCCCGGCCGCCAGCCTCCTTCTTGCCGGGTTCGCCGGCTGCGCCGTCCTTCTACTTTCCGGCGAAGCCGCGTCCCAGGCCCTCGGCGACAACTGGCGCGGCCTCGCCGTCGCCGCCGAGCATCGCTGCACGCCCTACAGCCGCCGCGACTATCCCTATCCGCAGACGGTCGAGGCGGGCATCGTCGCGTCGATGGGCGGGCGGATATACGGACCCTATACCGGGCGGTATTTCGCGAGCACGCGGCAGACCGATATCGAACATATCGTCGCCGTCTCCGAGGCCCATGACAGCGGGCTCTGCGCCGCCGACCCGGCGACCCGCCGGCGCTTCGCCTCCGACCCGCTCAACCTGACCCTTGCCGCGCCCGCGGTGAACCGCTGCGGCCTTGCAGGCAAATGCGGTCTCGACGCCGGCGAGTGGCTTCCGCCGGCGAACCGCTGCTGGTTCGCCGCGCGCATCGTCGCCGTCAAGCGCAAGTACCGCCTGACGGTAGACCGCCGGGAGGCCGCCGCGCTGGAGCGCGTCCTGTCCGGCTGCTCTTCCACCGATATGGTATTCGCGGCGCGGCGCTCGACACCGGCGTTCGGCGATGCCGTCGATGCGCTGCGGCAGTTCGACGACAACCGGGACGGCCGGATTACCTGCGCCGAGGCGCGACGCCACAGCATTGCGCCGGTGCTGCGCGGCCATCCCGCCTACCGTTTCATGCGCGACGCCGACGGCGATGGCACCGTCTGCGAATAGTCGCGCCTACGGTCCAACGTCCGCCGCGACAGGCTGCTGCCGCTTTCCGCCGATGCGGCTCTGGAAATCGGCGGACGCGATCCCGGTCCCGATGGCAAACCCCGTCTGGTGGTCAACACCCGCTCGAAGCGCGCCGCCGTCCTGCTGCCGGCCCCGTCGCGTATGCTCGACGACGGCGGGGTGCAGGAACGCGTGCAGCTGATCCGCCCCGCCACCCGGGACCGCATGGCCCAGGCCGAGTTCACCGCCTCCAACTGGGGGCGCACCGACGAGGGCCACCGGCGCATGCTCTGGAACCATGGGATCGGCGAGCTGCCCTCGCACCGGGAATCCCGCTTCTGGCTCGCCTCGGGCCTGCTGCTGCCGGTCTGGGACCGGCTGCCGGCCGAGAACATGCGGGTCCGCCGCCTCACCAGCGACGACGGCATATCCCTCATCGGGCGCGTGCTCGACGCCGAGCAAGTGAGCGCCGTGCGCGCCGGCTTCGGCCTCGACGGAGGCCCCGCCATGACCGGCGCGGAAGCCCTCGCGGCGGTGTTGGAGCGCGGCAACGCGCTTGCGCTCGCCAACGGCTGGCGGCTCGCACGACGCCGCCTCATGGGCGCCGAGCGGGTCGAGGTCGAGGGACCGGGAGACACCGACCTGCCGGCGCTCCGGCGCATGGGCTGCACGGTCGAGATCGTCTCGTTCCGGGCGCGGATATTCGCGCCGAACGCCGGCGCGATGGAACGCATCCTCGACCGCTGGCGGCTCGCTGCCTGACCGGCGCCTACGCTATCCGTATCGCCGACTCGCCCGCCGCCATCCTCCGCGCCACCGCGCGCGGGCGACGTGCCGCCGGACAACCCCTCCAACGACAGGCTCGCGCCGCCGCTCGCCCCACTACATATTGCCAACCGGGCGGCAGACGCCCGAAGGAGAGACGCCATAACCGCGCAAACCCTGCCCGACGAATCGAACTTCTGTTTCGTGCCCGCCTACGACTTCGAGACCGAGGTGCAGCAGATCAGAATCGTCATCGAAGGGCTGGTCGGGCATGTTCCCACCGCGCTGATCGCCCTCGACCTGGAGGATGCGCTAAACATTTGCGATAAGCTGAACCGTCGGCCCGGGCTGGACCGGGAGGCCTGGACCGGGAGGCCTGGATCGCCATGGCGTCGGTCGCCATGCGCGCCGAGGACGACGATCCGGAGAACCAGCCGCGGCACTGATCCCGCCGCCTTGCTGCGCAGCCGTCCCGCCGTCCGCCGGGAAAGGCGGCGCTCTCAGGCAGCGGTTTGCCGGTTATCTACACAATTGCTATATCCTGAATCCGTCGAGCACCCCGGCACAGCCGGGAGGAAGGAGACCGGCATGCCCCAGGTGAATTTCCGCACCTCCAGCGAACGCCTGGCCGTCATCGACCGGGCGGCGGAGATCCGCGGCGTCAGCCGGACCGAGTTCCTGCTCCGGTCGAGCGAGGCGGCGGCGATCGAGGTGCTGAACGAGCGCCCCGTCATCGCCCTCGACGACCAGGCCTGGGACGACTTCGTCGCCGCGCTCGACGCGCCGGTGAAGATCGACCCCGCCGTGAAGGCGCGTTACGCGCGCCTGCCCCAGTGGGATCGTTAGGACCGGGACCGCCGGAGCCGCTCGCCTCCTGCCACGACATCTCGCAGTTCTCCTCGGGCGTTCCCACCTTCGACGCCTGGCTCCGGGGCAAGGCGCGGCTGAACAAGGCCAGGGGCGGCGCGCGCACCTATGTCGCCTGCGACGGCGACCGCGTCGCCGGGTTCTATAGCCTCGCCGCCAGTTCCGTGGAACGGCGCCGGGTGTCGTCCCGTGTCGGCCGAAACATGTCCGACCCGATCCCGGTCATCCTTCTGGGCCAGATCGCGGTGGACGAGGCCTACCGGGGCCGGCGGCTGGGCTCCGACCTCCTGGTCGACACGGCGAGGCGCTCGCTGGCCGCATCCGGCACGGTCGGCGCCCGCGCCGTGATCGTGCAGGCTATCGACGAACGCGCGAGTGCCTTCTACGAACGGTTCGGCTTCCGTCCGTTCTCGGAGCGCGAGCCGCTGATGTCGGCCCTGCGGATGTCGGAGATCGCCAGCCTGCTGGACGCCTAGGCTGCGCAGCCGGCCCGCAGTCAGGCTGCCGCCTCCACGCTAACCACCAGACGCTTTCCGAACCGCGCCAGGGCTTCCTCCAGCCGGCCGATCTTGGTGGCGTGGCGGGGGTCGAGCATGCGGCGCACCTCGCTTTCCTGGACGCCCAGGGCCGCCGCGAAGGCGCTGTTGGACAGCCGCTCTTCGCGCAGGGCCTCGTAGAGCGCCGCCTTGGCGGCGAGCACCGCACCGGGCGTCACTGCCGGCCGGCCCTTCACCGGGCTCGGCGTGGGGATGTCCTCCCGCCGCGCGATGCGGCCCGCGAGCGCCTCCTCCAGGCAGTCCGCGGCTTCCGCGACCGCCTCGGCGACCGTGTCGCCGTCCGTGAACGCCTCGTCGAAATCCGGGAAGGTCACCGAATAGCCGCCCTCGCGTTCCTTGTGGAGGTCGATGGGATAGCTGTATCGGGTTGCCATGATCGGACCTCCCTAAGGGTCGTTCGGGTCGATGCCGAGCTGCTTGCACATGCCGCGCAGCGTGCCGGTCTTGAGCAGCTTCCTGCGGTCCTTCACCACGGTATGCCGGTCGCCGTAATGCAGGGTCCCGTGGCTGCCCTTGCCCCTTGCCCGGTCGAACCGCACTGCGACGCCGTTCCTGCGCGCCAGCCTTCTGACCCGCGTTATGAATTCGCGCCCGTTTACCCGCGGCACCTTCGCACAAAAATGCGCGAATGGCCAATGCCTGCCCCGACATGCCCGTGCGGGCCGGTGACGCCGGTCGCGGCCACGACGCCAACCGGCCGGCAGGACCGCCGATCGCCATGTCATCTCCAGTTGGGCTGGACAGGACAGCGTCTCGACCCCGACCGTTTTTCGTCTGCCTGCTGCGCCGCCGGCCCGGCGCCGTCTTGCCGGAGCCCCGGCCGGGCGCCGGCCGCCCTCATCCGCGCCTGCCCCGGACTCCGATCCGGGGCCGCACAAGCCACCGCCAGGCGAGCCAGACCGGCAGGCTGAGCAGGACGGCGCAGACCGCGATCGCGAGCGGCCCGAGCAGGCCCGCGAACAGTGTCGCCACGACCGTCGCAGTGCCCAGCCCCATGCCTGCCGCCCACGCCGCACGCCGGTAGCCGAGCCGCCAGAGCCTCCGGCAGCCGAGCGCCAGCGGCAGACCGCATGGTACGAACAGCGCCAGCGACAACCCTTCCATCGCCATCGTCGCCAGCCACGGTTCCAGCCTCCCTTCCGCGACTGCGTCCGGCCCGAACCGGGCCGCCGCCTGCAGGGCGACCCCGGCCGGCAGCCAGAGCAGCGCCAGGAGCCGGAACCCGTTGCGTGCGATCCATCCCCGGTCTTCCATGCCATAGCGATGCACCGGAAGGACGGGCAATTCAAGCGGCAGCGCACCGTTCGCCAGATCGGAGGCGGAGAGGAGCGGGCCGGAAGCGAGGCCGCTGAATGAATGGGAGCGGCGGCATTCGCAACCGGGGAGATCCGACATGACGACATTGCGATATGCGGGGATCGGGGCGCGGGCGACGCCGGCTGGTGTGCTGTCCGACATGACGGTGATGGCCGGATGGCTGGCCCGGAACGGCTGGCATCTGTCGAGCGGCGGGGCGGACGGGGCCGATACCGCGTTCTCCAAGGGAGCGCCGGCCGGGCAGAGGACGATCTGGCTGCCGTGGCGGGGCTACAACGGGCACCGGGGGACGGACTGCCGGGTTCTGTCGGCGGCGGCGCTGGCGGCGTGCATGGAGATCGCGGCGCCCCTGCATCCGGCGTGGGAGCGGTGTTCGCCGGCCGTCC
>JAJEAZ010000699.1 GCA_022824105.1 Alphaproteobacteria bacterium | reverse complement strand
CAGGTGGGCGACGGGCTGACGCGGCTCACCGAGCAGGCCTTCGCGCTGCCGAACGACCTCGCCTACCGTCGCCACGGGCTGATCTTCGGGTCCAGGCTCGCGGCCAAGGCGACGCGGCTCGAAGTGACCGACGCGGTGTTCGCGCGCAACCTGCGGAGCTACGCCCGCCAGTGCGTGTTCCACGCGCTGCTGCTGGGACACGTGACGGCCGACGACCTCCGCGAATCCACCGACCTCTGGCGGCTGGTCACCGCGACCGGCACGCCGTCCGCCGGGGCCTCGCCCGCGCGCATGTTCGAGTTCGCCACCAGAGGCGCGGCGGGCGCCGGCGGCGCCACCACCGTCGACCGTCAGGTGGTGACCTGCCGCGACGGTGCGGCCCGGCTGAACGCGCAGTGGACTGCGGAGATCCAGCGCGCCGGGACGATCTTCGGCAGGCGCATCTTCGCGGGCGCGCGCACCGACGCGCTCGCCCGCGCCGAGCTGCTGGCGGCGCTGCCCGCCGCGCATACCTTTCTCATAGGGGCGTCGAGAAGCGCGGCGGAGATCATGCGCCAGCAGATGGTGCTGAACGCCGTCCACGATGCCGGCGAGCAGTGGGCGGCGGAGGCCGGCAACGCGGCGGCGCTCAGGGCCTACACGGAGGCGAGGGCGGAAGCCCAGACCGTCTCGGCCTACCGTGCCATCGGCAGGCAGGCCGAGACCTGGGTGCCGCTGCTCCGGATCGTCTTCGAGTGCCTGTACGTGGGCGCCTTCCCGATGGCGGTGCTGCTGATGCTGACACCCGCGGGCGGGGCGATCTTCCGCTCCTACGTCACCGGGCTGGTCTGGCTCCAGAGCTGGGGGCCGCTCTACGCCGTGCTGCACCGCATCTCGATGGGTGAGGCGGCGGAGCGGATGAGCGCGGCGGCGTCGATGCCGGGCGGCGATATCGGCATCTCGCTGGTCGCCCAGGCCGGCATCCGGGCGGTCGCGGCGGACGTCGCGGTGATGAGCGGGTATCTGTCCATGTCGGTGCCGTTCCTCGCCGCCGCGCTCGCCTACGGGCTCTCCAAGGCGACGGTGCTCGCGACCTCGGTGCTGGCGGTCGGCCAGGACGCGGCGAGCTCGGCCGCGCACGAGGGGACGACGGGCAACCTCTCGCTCGCCAACACCGGCTACGACACGCATCGCTTCGCGACCCTGGAGGGCCGCCAGATACGCACCTCCGCCCATGTCGACACCGACCGCTACACCGGCTATGCGCCGGCGGGCGCGGGCTTCACCGTGACCGGGGACGGGACCGCGGTGGCCGACGCCGGCAGCGCCACCAGCCGCATCCCGGCGGGGACGGTGAGACTCTCGGAGGCGCTCGCGACCAGCCACCAGACCCGCGCGGAGGAGGCCCGCGGCCTCTCGCGGCAGTGGTCGGCCGATGCCGGCGTGTCGCGCAACGCCGCCGTCACCGACGCCACCAGCCTGATGCAGCGCTACTCCCACGATGTCTCCACGGGCGAGGCTCACGCCAGGGGCGTGACCGAGAGCGAGTCGAGCCAGGCGCAGGAGCTCGCCAGCCATATCGACAAGCTCTCGGAAATCGGCGGCATCACCAGAGACCAGGCGGCAATCCTGACCGGCTCGGCTAAGGTGGGCGGAGGATGGAACCTGATCGCGGAGTTCGGCGCGAACGGCTCGGCCATGTGGCGCGGGCAGACCATCGAGTCGGACGCCTGGAACCGGATGAAGGAGTACGACCGCCAGCACGGGGTGACGGACCTCTGGTCCCGGGTCTCGGAGGCCTCGCGGCGCTGGTCGACGGCGTCCGGCGAGAGCGAGGCGGCGGCCCTGGAGGAGAGCCTCGCCGCCAACCTGACGCGCATGCGGAGCTTCCAGGAGCGGGCGTCATGGGCGCGCAGCGAATCGGAGATGTGGTCGGAGCAGGCAGCGCAGGTGCGCTCCGACGCGCAGGCGATTGAGCGCGACCTGAGCCAGCCCTTCTTCGCCTGGCTCTCGGAGCGGACGGGAACGGACGGGCGCGCGATCGGCGCGGCCGGCGCCACCAACCTGATCTCAGTGCAGACTCCGGAGGACCTCGAGCAGCTCCGCGAACACGCCGCCGCCTTCGTCGCGGAGAAGTTCCCCGCTCCGGCGGGACCGGACCCCGCGTCGGTCGGCGGCGCTGCGGAGTACGAGGGCGCGGCGGGCGAGATGCGCGTCGCCTACGGCCGCGAGACCGCGGCGGCGTATGGCGGCTGGGGCGAAGCGGTGCGGGACAAGGCCGACCGGGCCGGCGCGCCGCGGCCGGGCGGGACGGAGGCGGAGGCGATGGCGGAGCGGGTGGAGACGAAGACGGACATGGTGATGAAGGGGACGGCCCGCGAGGCGCGGCAGACCGTCACGAAGGACGAGGCCGCCGAGGGCCGCGCCGGGGTCGCGGCGGAACGGAGCAGGTCCTTCGAGGAGCACGCCACGGAGAACCTGCCTCTCGTCGGCGGCTGGCTGGCGGGCAAGCTGTTCGGCACCGCGGAGAACGCCGCGCCCGACGAGGCCGGCGAGCCCGCGCGGACGATCCCGACCCCGGACTGGAAGGACGCCTCGCCGTGATGCGGACGGCGCACTCAGCCGCCGCGCATCAGCCGCTCGTGCTCCTCCTGGATGCGCATGTAGGAGTACTGGCCCGTACGGGTTGTCCAATCGACGAGCTCCCCGTCGCCGGGCAGCCGGTAGCGGCGGAACGCGGACCAGTCGCCGCGCCGGAAGCCCCGCCGCAGGGCGCAGGCGAGACTGCCCGGGATCGTCCAGAGGACCGCCGCCATCCAGAGCGGGCCGATGGCCTCCGCGTCGGCGCCGGACACGAGCGAAACGGCGGTGTAGAGCGCGGCGAGCGCGAGCCCGCCAAGGACGAAGGCGCGCTCGCGCCAGGTCGTGCGCGGACGGGAGTCCGTGGATGTTCGCGTCATGTCCATGACCTCCGAGCATACCGAATGGGCGGGAGAATGGAATCCGGGGGCGCACCTTCCCGCTCCGGACCCGTCGCCCCTTTCCCCGCCGGCCTCCGGCTCCGGGCGGCGCGGCCCGCGAGGCGGGGCTGATGCGCGGCATCGGCGGCAGCACGCTCCGGGGCGGCCAGACCGTCTTCCACGGCCTGCGCATGTGGGGCCAGCTCTTCCAGGCCGCGATGTTCCTCTCCGCCTTCATGACGGTGGCGGTGCCGGCCTGGACGCTGTGGCAGCGCACCGGCGGCGCCGAGTGGTACGCCGCCGGCATGGTGACGCTCGCCGAGGTCAAGCTGGTGCTCGGCTACAGGCCCGATTCCGGCCAGGAAATCCGCTTCCCCGACGGCACGCGGCGGGTGCTGACCATCCGCGACATCGCCGCCTCGGTCCCGGCCATCGAGGCGCGCGAGCGGATCAAGGAAGAGATGTTCGCCTCCGCGTGGCTCGGCGCCAAGGCCGGGCTCGGGGTGATCGCGCTCTTCCTCGCCTGGTTCTGGTGGCGCGGCGTGCGGCTCTCGCGCCAGCGCCGCATCCGGGGCGCGGAGCTGGTGACGGCGGGCGAGCTTCGCCGCCGGGTGCGCCCGGCGCATCTGCGCGCGCGCGACCGGATGCCGGGCTGGAAGGCGCTCCGGCCGTACTCCATCGCGGGCATCCCGTATCCCGAGCGCACCGAGACCCAGCACACGATCGTCTCGGGCACGACCGGATCGGGCAAGACGGTGCTGATCTCCGACCTGGTGGCACAGATACGCGCCCGCGGCGAGCGCTGCGTGATCTACGACAAGATGGGGAGCTACACGGCGGCCTTCTTCGACGCCGGCCGCGACGTGCTGCTCAACCCGCTCGACGCGAGGGCGCCGCGCTGGTCGCCGTTCTACGAGGCGAGGAACCCCCGCGACTTCGACATGATGGCCGCGGCGCTCATCCCGCAGCAGAAGGACACGGTGGACCCGTTCTGGGTGACGGCGGCGCGCCAGCTCTTCGCCAACGGCGCGGGCGTGCTGCGCCAGAAGGGCGAGACCCGCAACCGGGTCCTGGTCGAGCGCCTGCTCAAGACCGAGCTGACCGAGCTGGCGCAGGCGATGGAGGGCACCGTCGCGCAGTCGATCGTCGATCCCGACAACCCCAAGACCGCGCTCTCGGTGCGCGCCATGCTGACCGCCAACCTCTCGGCGCTGGAGTTCCTGCCCGACGAGGGCAAGCCGTTCTCGATCCGCGAATGGATCTCCGACGAGGAGCGCGGCGGCTTCCTGTTCCTGACCTCGCGCGGCGACCAGCACGCGAGCCTGCGGGGGCTCATATCCACCTGGCTGGAGATCGCGGTCAACGCCATGCTGTCGCTCGCGCAGGACGACGGGCGGCGCATCTGGGTCATCCTCGACGAGCTGCCGACGCTCCATCAGGTGCCGTCGCTCCAGCCGGGGCTCGCCGAGTCGCGCCAGTTCGGCGGCTGCTTCGTGCTCGGCGTCCAGGTCGCCTCGGCGCTCCGGGACCTCTACGGCAGGAACGGGGCGGAGACCATCTCGGGCCTCTGCGGCACGCGGGTCGTGCTGGCGGCGCCGGACCGCGACACCGCGCAATGGTCGGCGGACAGCCTGGGGCGCAGCGAGGTCGAGGAGGTCGCCGAGGGCTTCAGCTACGGGGCCAACACCATCCGCGACGGGGTGAGCCTGACGCCGAAGCGCGAGCTGCGCGCGCTGGCGCTGCCGTCGGAGATCATGCGGCTCGAGAACCTCGCGGGCTATCTCAAGTTCCCCGGCCCCTTCCCGGTCGCCTCCATCCGGCTCAAGTATGTGAAGCGGCCCGCCGCGGCCGAGCGGTTCGTGGCGCGCGAGGACGACGGAACGGAGCCCGGCGGGCGCTCCGGCGAGGCGGGCAGCGCCCCGGAATCGCAGGCCGGCGAGCCCGCCGGCAACAGGTGCATCGCGATCCCGGCCCTGCCGGGCGAAGCCGGCGCGGAACGCGACGGCGCACCGCCGCCGCGCGAGTCCGCGACAGAGTCCGTGCCGGTCCAGGGCGCGATGGAAGTCGTGCCGCTTGCGGGAGAGGCCGGCGGCGGCGCCAGTGGCGGATCGAAGACGGACGAGGCGCCCGGCTCCGCGCCTGCGAAGAGCGAAGGCGAAGCGGACGCCGGCGGCGAAGAGCGGGCCCGGTCTCCGGCGAAACAACCGGCGCCGGACGGCAAGGACCCCGCCGCCGGGCGCTCCGACTGGGGCTGACATGCTCTCGATCGGGGCATTGGCCTCGGCGGCCCAGGGCGCGTCCTACTACGAGCGCGATGGCTATTACGCGAAGGACGATCCCGAGCACCGCGAGGCGAGCGCGTGGGCCGGCAGGGGTGCCGAAGAGCTCGGACTGAAGGGTCCGGTCGATGCCGACGCCTTCCGGCAGGTCCTCGAAGGCCGGGTGCCGGACGGCTCGGACACCAGGCTCGGGCGGCGCGGCAAGGACGGGAGCATCGAGCATCGCCCCGGCAGTGATCTCACCTTCAGCGCGCCCAAGTCGGTCTCCATCGCCGCGCTGGTCGGCGGCGACGGGCGCATCGTCGAGGCGCACGACCGCGCCGTGGCGGCGACGCTGACCTGGATCGAGAGGAACGCCGCCGAGACTCGCATGAAGGACCCCGACACGGGAAAGATGGCGCATGTGGGGGACCAGAAGATCGTCGCCGCCACGTTCCGCCACGACACGTCGAGGAACCTCGATCCGCAGCTCCACACGCACGCGGTGCTGGCCAACATGGTGCAGGGCGGCGCCGGCAAGTGGCGCTCGATGGCGAACGAGGGCCTGTATGCGAAGCAGAAGCTGATCGGCATGCTCTACCGCAACGAGCTGGCGGTCTCGCTCGGCAAGCTCGGATACGGGATCGAGAAGACCCATGCCGACGGGCGCTTCGAGATCGCGGGCGTCGCGCGCGCGGCGATCGAGGCCTTTTCCACGAGGCGCGCCGAGATCGAGGCGGCGATGGACGAGCGCGGTCTCGGGGCTTCGGCGGACAATCCCCGGCTTGCCGAGCGCGCGGCGCTGATGACGCGCGCGGCCAAGCGCGACATCGACCGCGAGGAGCTGCGCGGCGTCTGGCAACGCCACGCCGCCGGTCTCGGTCTCGATGCGGGAGCGCTGGTCGCCGACGCGGAAGGGAAGTCCGTCGTGCCGGAACGCGAAGCGGCGGAGAAACCCGCAACGGAGCCGGGAAGGGCAGCGGAGCCGACGGCGCCGGCACGCGACGGGTCGGCGCCCACGCCCGGGCGCGAGACCGCGCCGGAGACCCTGCCGTCGCCCGCGGCGGAGGCCGTCGCCTGGGCGATGGCGCACCTGTCGGAGCGCGAGGCGGTGTTCGCCCGCGCCGATCTCCTGGCCGCCGCGCTCGCCCACGGGCCGGGCAGGACGACCATCGGCGAGGCCGAGCGCGAGGTGGCGCGGCTG
>JAJEAZ010000180.1 GCA_022824105.1 Alphaproteobacteria bacterium | reverse complement strand
GAGGGCAGTTTCGAGGAGGTGAACCGCCTCTTCTACGAGAACCGCTGGTCCGACGGGCTGCCGGTGGTGCCGCCTTCGGTGGAGAAGATCGAGCGCTTCCTCGCCTTCTCGGACCGGCCCGCGGACACCGTGCTCGGCAAGCTGCCGCCGGACAACCGGGCGGCGACGGTATGGAATGTCGCCGCGAACGGGGTCATGGCCGGCTGCCGGCCGGAATACATGCCGGTGCTGGTGGCGCTCGCCGAGGCGATGGCGGACCCGGAATACGGCGTCGAGCATTCCGGCAATACGCCGGGGGCAGAGACGCTGATTACCGTCAACGGCCCGATCGCGAAGGCGCTCGGCTTCAACTATGAGCAGGGCGCGCTCAGGGACGGGTTCCAGGCCAACACCTCGGTCGGGCGCTTCTGGCGGCTCTATCTCCGCAATGTCGCGGGCTTCATCCCGCACGAGACTGACAAGGGCACCTTCGGCAACACCTGGCGGGTGGCGCTCGCCGAGAACGAGGATGTGCTGCAGCGGATCGGCTGGCCGAACACCGCGACCGATATGGGCCTGCCGGAAGGCGCCAACGCCGTCACGGTCTCCCGCTATACCGGCGGCGATGTCATCACCTCCGTCTTCGGCCGCCGGGCGGAGGAGATGCTGCCCTATCTGGCCGATGCGCTGGTCAAACAGTCGGGCTGGGAGCTTGTCTTCACCGTGGGCATGGCGACCGGCACCTACCGGCCGCTGCTGGTGCTGTCGCCGATCCTGGCCGAGACCATAGCCGGTTCGGGGCTCTCCAAGGACGACATGCGCGACTGGCTCTACGAGCATGCGCGGATGCCGGCCCGGAAGTTCGAGCAGTATATCTCGGGCTGGACCAACCTGGTGCCGGGCCACCGCTCGCTGGCGGAGCTTGTGGCGCTCGGCAAGGCGCCGGAGGTCTTCGCCGAATCCGACGACCCGGACCGGATGGTGCCCATCGTCTGCGAGCCGGACGATTTCGGGATTGCGGTCGCGGGCGACCCGCTGCGCACCAACGCCTATGTGTTCGCGCATAACGGCATTCTCGGCTTCCCCGTCACCCGCGAGATCGAACTGCCGGCGGACTGGGAGGCCCGATTAGCGGCTGTCGGTTGAAGGATTGCTCGTGTCCCTGAAACGGACTATGGTATGGACCATAGTCCGGCTGAGCCGGTATGCGTTCTGGGAAGCAGGCCGATGCGGGTTTCCGTCACCGAGGCGAAGGGGCAGTTGACCCAACTCGTTCGACGAGCAGAAGCGGGCGAAGAGGTTGTGCTGACCCGTCATGGTCAGGAAACCGTCAAGCTGGCTCCTGTGCGGCGACGACCCGACGCGGAAAGACGACGCGCCGTGATTGCCGCGGTGCAGGCTTCCGCCCGCAAGCGGACGGCTGAACTTGCCGAAGCTCCCGGCAAACCGTCGCGCACGTTTTACGAGTCCGGCGAAGCGAGCGAACGAGCCGCAGAGTCCGATGCGGCCCGCAGCCAGGACTTCCTCTATGACGAGGACGGCTTGCCGAATTGATCGCGGTCGATACTTCCGCGCTCATGGCGATTCTGCTGGACGAGTCGGACGCGGCCGCCTGTGCGCGTGCTCTCGCGGCGAACGACCGTCTCCTGATTTCCGCTGCAACGGTGGCGGAAGCGCTCATCGTGGCCGAAAGGCGAGGTCTCGGCAAGGAAATGGCAGAGCTTGTCGATGGACTCGATCTCGAGATTGTCAACGTTTCTCCGGCAGTGGCGCGGCGTGTCGCCGACTGCTACGCGCGATGGGGGAAAGGCACTCATCCCGCCCGTCTGAACTTCGGCGATTGCTTTGCCTATGAAGTTGCGAAGGCGCACGATTGTCCCTTGCTGCACACTGGAACGGACTTTGCGCGGACGGATATTGCGCGGGTACTGTGATTCCTGAACCGGAAGCCGAGACAGTGGCTCGCGCGGAACTGAGGGCATGAGCGGCGAAACACTCTGGCTGCTGATTCCGGCGGGCCAGCGGGCGAACGGGGCGTGGATCGACGACACGCTCGTCCAGCGGGCGCGCGAGAAGGGCATGACCGCCCGGCTCACCGAGGCCGGGCGGTTCCCGCGTCAGCGGGTGGAGGTGCTGCGCGGCGGGGATGCGGGCGCGCTCTACTACCGGCGCGGCTGGACGGACGGCCTGCCCATCGTGCCGCCGACGCTCGACCGGGTGGACGCCATGCTGCGCGGATGCGCGCGTGGACGGAACGAAAGCCTGGGCGAGCTCGACCCGCTGAAGGGCGTGGCGACGGTGGAGCGCGTGGCCGCCAACGCCGTTATGGCGGGCTGCGCGCCGGAGCATTTCCCGGTCGTCGTGGCTGCCGTGGAGGCGCTGGCGGACCCCGTGTTCAACCTGCGCGGCGTGCAGACCACGGACGAGAATGTGGCGCCGCTCATCCTGCTGAGCGGGCCGGTCGTCGAGCGGCTGGAGGTGAACAGCGGCTTCGGCATGCTGGGGCCGGGCTGGCAGGCCAATGCCGCCATCGGGCGCGCGGTCCGGTTCGTGATGAACAATATCGGCGGCGGCTGGCCGGAGGCCGTCTCCTTCGCCGGGCTCGGCCAGCCGGGCCGCTATACGATGGTGCTGGCCGAGAACGCTGCCGCCAACCCCTGGCAGCCGCTGCATGAGGAGCTGGGCGGCGAAAACGTGCTGGCGCTGATGCGGGCGGAGACGGCGGTCAATGTGACCGGCGGGCTGGACGACCTTGCAAGCGTGATGGGCTCGGCCGCCTCGGCCTTCAACATGGCTTGGGAAGGCAAGGCGGCGGTGGTGATGGCGCCCTTCGTCGCGCAGGAGCTGGCGGGGCAGGGCTGGTCGAAGGCGGACGCAAAGGAGGCGCTCTGGCGGCGGGGACGGATGCCGCGCGCCGGGTTCGACAGGCTCTGGCTGCGCACCCGCCTCATCGGCGGCGAGCGCTGGCCCGAATGGACGCAGGGCGAGGACGCCGTGCCCGCGGTCGCGCGGCCGGAGGACATCGTGCTGATCGTGGCGGGCGGCGACATCCCGATCCCGCAATGCGCCTGGTTCCCGTCCTGGGGCTTCCCGCCCTGCTGCATCGTGAAGGAGATCGCCGCGTGAGGCCGCTCGACCTTGTCGTGGTCGGCGGCGGGGTTGCGGGGCTCGCGGCGGCGGACGAGGCGGTTTCGCAGGGGCTCGCGGTGGCGCTGTTCGAGTCGGGGCTCTATGGCGGCCTCGTTTCCAATGTGGGCGCGCTCGACGGCTGGCCGGCCGCCGTCAGCGGCTCCGAGCTGGCCCATGGCTGGAAGGAGCGGCTC
>JAJEAZ010000077.1 GCA_022824105.1 Alphaproteobacteria bacterium | reverse complement strand
GACAGGCAGGGCCCGGCAACCCACGCCAGCCGGGGAACCTTTGCCTGGATAAACGCTACCTGGGCCAAACAGCCGCGTCATTACCATGCGCTTTCACAGGACAGTGTGACGTATTGGAGGGAATTGCATCAGTTGTTGAATTTACCGGTCCGGTGGGGAGGGTCGCTGGAATGGTTCGACAACGACGACCGGCAGGCCCTGCTCGCCGCGCAAATCGCCGAACAGGTTGAATGGGGCGAGCCCTCGCGAATGGCAAGCGCGTCGGAAGTCGCGGAACTTGAGCCGAACCTGAGTTTCGATCCCGGCGCGAACGCCGCGTATTCGCCGAACGATGGCGCCGTCGATCCGATCATTGCCACGCAAAGACTGCTCGGCGCGGCCGAACGGTTCGGCGCAACGGTGAGTTACCCCTGTGAACTTCTCGACGCTTCGCTTGCTGGCGGCCGGCTGACCTCGGTGGAAACCAGCGCCGGATCCATAGAGGCCGACCGGCTTGTACTCGCGACCGGCGCGTCGCTCGGCCTGCCCGGCAGACTCGCCGGAATCGATATCCCGCAGAGATCGACTCCTGGCGTAATCACGCTCACCGGGCCAATGCCGCGCATTGTAAATCGCATCGTAGCCGCGCCCGGAGTTCACTTGCATCAGCGCGACGATGGGCGGGTCGTGCTCGGGGAGCAGGAGGGCGCGCCGGAAAACGAAGCCCATGCGCTGCGTCTGCAAGCGCGTCCGAACGACTTTCCGGACGAAACCGTTGCCTTGCAGCATGGCAACCGGGTACGAGAAGCCGCGGCACGATATTTTGCGGATATGGCAGAAGCAGAAATCGAGGCCGTCTATATCGGCTGGCGCCCGCTCCCGGTCGACGGTCATCCCGTACTGGGCCCTGGCCCGGTCAGGCCCGACATCTACCTCGCCATCATGCATAGCGGAGTCACGTTGGCTCCCATCGTCGGGCAACTGGTTGCGCGTGAGCTGATCGAGGACGTGACTATCGAGAGATTGGAGCGGTATCGGCCGACACGAACGTTCGAGCGCATCGAGCGTTACTAGCATTGCAACGGCAGCACATCCGGCCCGGATGTGGGGCCATTCCGCATGGATGCTCTGTTGTAAATTTTTTTGAAATGTTATAACGTTGCCCGCCAAAATCGCAATTCCAGACTGGCGATGACGAAGCCACCGACCCCACTTCGCCCCTCCGCCCCGCAGGGGGTCGCCGGCATGAGGAGGCGGCGCACAACTTCTATCCGGCTGCTGTCGCTTGGCGTCGGGCACCGGCTGCTCGGCGCGGCTCTGATCGTTGCCGCGCTCTGGAGCGCATTCTTCTTGACGACCTCCACGCCGGGATGGTTATGACCTACGCCCTCAAGTTTCAGGATCTGACTCTCGGCTATGACCGGCATCCGGCCGTACATCGCCTGGACGGCGAGATCGCCGAGGGCAGCCTGACGGCCATCGTCGGACCCAACGGGGCCGGCAAGTCCACGGTGTTGAAGGGAGTGACCGGTACACTCCGTCCGCTCGAGGGGCGGATCGCCTTCGGCGGGCTCGCGCGGAGCGATATCGCCTACCTGCCGCAGCAATCGGATATCGACCGAACTTTCCCGATCACCGTTGCCGACCTCGTAAGCACGGGGCTCTGGCGGGAAGTCGGCGGCTTTGCGGGATTGCGGGCGATTCACCGGGCGCACGTCGCCGAGGCAATCTCCGCGGTCGGCCTCGAAGGGTTCGAGAAGCGGCCGATCGGATCGCTGTCGGGCGGACAGATACAGCGTGCGCTCTTCGCGCGGCTGCTGCTGCAAGACGCACGGCTCGTCCTGCTGGATGAGCCCTTCACAGCGATTGACGCGAGAACCATGGCGGACCTGATCGGCGTGATTCGGCGCTGGCACGGAGAAGGCCGCACGGTGCTCGCCGTGATGCACGATTACGACACGGTGCGGGCTCACTTCCCCCGTACGCTGATGCTGGCCCGTGAACTCGTCGCCCACGGACCCACGTCCCAGGTGCTGACCGCCGAGAACCAGTTTCGCGCGCGCCAGATGTGCGAGGCCTGCGCCGGCCCTCCGCACAGTTGCGGGCGGAGTGCGGCGTGATGTGGGAGATTCTCGCCCAGCCTTTCGTTGTTTTCGATTTCATGCAGCGCGCGCTCGTGGGCTGCGTGGCGATTTCGACAGGCGCGACGCCCGTCGGGGTGTTCCTGATGCTGCGCCGCATGAGTCTGACGGGCGATGCGATGGCCCATGCGATCCTGCCGGGTGCGGCCGTCGGCTATCTCGTTGCGGGCCTGTCGCTCGGAGCGATGACCGTGGGCGGACTGATCGCGGGCATGACCGTGGCGCTTCTCGCGGGCTTCGTGACCCGGGTCACGGCATTGCGCGAGGATGCGAGCCTTGCGGCCTTTTACCTGATCTCGCTGGCGTTGGGCCTGCTGATCCTGTCCATTCGGGGCAGTAACGTCGACCTGATGCACGTGCTGTTCGGGACCGTGCTCGCGCTCGACGACGCTGCCCTGATTCTGCTCTGTTCCATCGCGAGCATAACGGTCTTCGCGCTCGCGGTACTGTTCCGGCCGCTCGTGCTCGAATGCGTGGACCCGCAGTTCCTGCGCTCGGTGAGCGGGCTCAGCGCCATGACGCATTTCACGTTTCTTGCCCTTGTCGTGTTGAACCTCGTGGGAGGCTTCCACGCGCTCGGCACACTGATGGCGGTCGGCATCATGATCCTTCCCGCCGCCGCGGCGCGATTCTGGGCGCAAAGCATCGGCGCGCTGATCGCCATCGCCATCTCGGTTGCGATGCTGTCGAGCCTGAGCGGTCTTCTTCTTTCCTACCATTTCAGCCTGCCGTCCGGCCCGGCGATCATTCTTGTCGCGGGTCTCGCCTACGTACTGTCGCTGGTCTTCGGACCGGTGGGCGGCCTCGCCGTCCAGGCTTTCCCGCGCCGCGTTCTCGAAGCCTGAAAGGAGTTTCAATGCCCACCCGCAGAGCTTTTCTGGCATCCGCCGCCGCCCTCGCCCTGTCGCTTGCCGCCCCGGCCGGCGCACTATCCGACAGACCGATCCAGGTGGTCGCCACATTCTCGATCCTCGGCGATATGGTGAAGCGCATCGGCGGCGAGCACGTCGCCGTCACCACGATCGTCGGCGCCAACGGGGATGCGCATGTCTACCAGCCGACCCCGGCCGACGCGCGGGTCGTCAGCGAAGCGCAGATCCTGGTCGTCAACGGACTGCAGTTCGAGGGCTGGATGGACCGACTGATCGACGCTTCGGGCTTCCGCGGCGTCCGGGTGGTGGCGACCGACAGCATTGAGCCGATCATGTTCGGCGGCGCTTTCGACCCGCACGCCTGGCAGAGCCTCGGCAATGCCGTAGCTTATGTCGACAACATCACTGCCGCTCTGGCCAAGGCCGATCCGGTGAACGCTGCCGACTTCCACCGGAACCGTGCAGCCTATGTCACCGAGATCGAGATGCTTGACGCAGAGATCCGCGAGATCGTGGCAAGCCTGCCGGCTGACTGCCGCACAGTCGTGACCTCACACGACGCTTTCCAGTATTTCGGTCGCGAGTATGGGCTTGAATTTGTCGCACCGCAGGGGCTCAGCACCGAGTCGGAGGCGTCCGCGAGAGATGTCGCCCGCCTGATCCTGCAGATACGCGAACGGGGAATTCGCGCCATCTTCATCGAGAATGTCGCGGACCGCCGCCTCCAGAAGCAAATCGCCGACGAGACGGGAGCTCTCATCGGCGGTACGCTCTATCCCGACGCGCTGTCCGGGCCAAACGGTCCGGCGGCTACTTACCTGGACATGATGCGGCATAACGCGACGACTCTCGCACGGGTGCTGATGCCGCAAGGATCCTGAAACGCGGACCTGGGTTCATCCAATCCGCCAAACCGTCACGCCGCCCAGGGCATCGAGCGCGGCAAGCGCGCGCCCGTCCGGACGCCAGTACAGTTCCGTTCCTTTGTCCGCAAGAACCGCGGTCCCGATCAGGCGGCCGTTTCCATCCCTCTGAAGCGACCAAACCACTACGGCGCCATCCCGTGCCGCCGAGGCCAGGCGCATTCCGCGGCGAGCGAAGGCGAGCGTTGTGACAGGTTGAACATGATGCTTCAGAACGCCGGGCCGCGTGCCTTCGGGGCCACCTCCCTCGAAGCTCCAGACCGTCACGGCGTCGCTGCCGCCGGTGGCCAGCAGGGTGCCCGAATGATCGAAGGCCAAAGCCGACGGTTTGCCGGGATATCCGGACATCATGGCTTCCTGCTCCGTGGAGCGTCGCCAGAAGTGCACCGAGTTGTCCTGGCTGCCGCAGGCGACGATTTCCCCGTCCGGGCTCAATACCATCGACACCAGGGAGCCCTTCCACTCGAGCTTCTGGCGAAGCTTCCCGGTGGACGCGTCGAAGAACGTCACGCGACCGTAACAGGCCGTCGCCAGCTCACCTGCGCCGGACCAGGCGAGCGCGCTGACGGTGCTGGGATGATCTTCGGAACGCCAGACTTCTTCACCGTCCGCAGTATACGTGCGAACCTGCCGGGAACAGGAGGCCGCCAGCCACTGGCCGTCCGGCGACCACGCCAGGTTCTCGACCCAGCCGCTGCCGACTTCGATAGTCTGCGCTACCTGGCCTTCGGCGACACCCCAGACAAGGACTCGTCCGTCCTGGCCGGCGGTGGCGAACGCGGCTCCGCTTGGGTGGATCGCCATCGCCAGCAGGCCGCCGTCATGAGCTTCCCGCCGCGCCCAGGCGCTGGCGCCGGATTTGCCGTCGAATGCGTAGACGCCACCCGCAACGTCGCCGACCACCAGCGCCTCGCCGTTCAGGGTCCAGCCCCCGGCAATAGCGTAGTCGCCGACCGACGCGGACCAGCCCGGCCGGAGCACTCCCTGCGGTTTGTCGGTACTCAAATCAGACAGGCCTCGAACCCCTCCCGCATACTTTTCTCATCGAGGTTGCGACCTATGAAGACGAGTTGGTTGCGGCGGGGCGCGTCCCCCCATGGGCGATCCGGCTGGCCGTCAAAGAGCATGTGAACGCCCTGGAAGACGAACCGGCGCGACTCGCCCGCGAGGCTGATGAAGCCCTTCATCCGGAAGATGTCCACCCCGCGTTCGCTCAGCAGTCTGCCGAGCCAGGCGTTGAGCCTGTCGGGATCGACGTCGCCGTCCCTCTCGATCGAGATCGAGCCCACCTCGTCGTCGTGCTCGTGCTGTGCGACCCAGGTGCGCTCGACCTCCGGGCTGATTGCCGCCCCTTCCGCGTTCGTCAGTTGGAGATCGAATTCTTCCGCGGTGTGCTGGGCGTAGAGTCCAACCCGCACTTGCGCATCGACCTCCAGCAAGAACGACTTGCGCCCCGGGGAATCGAGCAGCAGGTTCGCATGCTTTCCGACAGGAATCTCTTTCCCCGGACGAACGGGCTCCGCGGGTTCCGCGTACCGTCGCACACACCACTCCGCACCCTCCCGGAGGGCGGCGTCATCCGCGCCCTGGCCGGACACGACGACGAGCGACATTTCCGGGTCGGGTCCTTCGGCGAGGCTGAGTTCGTAGCGGCCGCTATCGAGCGACCAGACTCCGGTCCATTCGAACGGATACTCCGGCTCAAGAAACGTGGGACGACGTTCAAGCACCTGGTCCAGGTTGAAGGCGTCGAGGTTGAGTACCGTATCGACGGCAACGTTTGCCCGCTCGCTGCGCACGACGCGCGCCATTCGGTTCATTTCCCGAAGCCGCGATTCCAGCCCGTCGAGCGCCTCGTCGTCGACGAGGTCCGTCTTGTTCAGAACGAGGACGTCGGCGAACGCGACTTGCTCCGTGCTTTCGTCGCTTCGCCCCAGTTGTTGCTCGATGTGGGCCGCATCGACGAGCGTGACGATCCCGTCAAGCGCAAACTCCGCGCGAATTTCGTCGTCCATGAAAAAGGTCTGGGCGACCGGGCCGGGATCGGCGAGCCCCGTGGTTTCCACCAGCACATAGTCAAACTTGTCGCGGCGCTTCATGAGATTGCCGAGCACGCGAATCAGGTCTCCGCGCACCGTGCAACAGATGCAGCCGTTCGCCATCTCGAAGATCTCTTCGTCGGCGTTGATGACGAGCGCCTGATCGATGCCGACCTCTCCGTATTCGTTCTCGATCACGGCAATGCGCTTGCCGTGCTCCTCACTCAAAATCCGGTTGAGCAGGGTCGTCTTGCCGGAGCCGAGAAAGCCGGTGAGAATGGAAACAGGTACTTTTTGCTGCGTGTCAATCTCCTGGTTCAGGGGCATGGAAGTTCTCGTCTGGTATATTCAGGGATGCGCTGCATCGGGTCATCGACCCTTGTAGCCAAGGAGCGCAATGTTATAACATTGTGCGGCTGCGGCACAATTGAGATAAATGTCATGAATCCCCCGTCGACCAAGCCCCAGCCCTGCACCGATTCCAACTGCCGCGGGCCGCATGTGCCGGCCGAACGGGTTGCGCTGGCAATGTCTCTCTGCGACGCGCGCGGAACGCAGCTGACGGCGCTAAGGCGGCAGGTCCTGGAACTGCTCTGGGAGAGTGGTCGGCCAATGGGCGCCTACGAGTTGATCGAAGCACTGAAGTTCAGGGACTCCCGTCCGGTCGGACCGCCCACAGTCTATCGGGCGCTTGAGTTCCTGATGACCCAGGGATTTGTCTCGAAGATCGAGAGCCGCAACGCTTACGTCCCCTGCGCGCATCCCGAGCGTCGCCATGATTGTCTTTTCTTCATTTGCAGCAACTGCGGGGTTTCGGCGGAATCGGAGGACCCGCGGGTCGAGCAACTGCTCGCCGAGGATGCCGCCGTCCTGGGATTCAGCGTGACGCGACGCGTGGTCGAGGTGGAAGGCACCTGCAGATGTTGCGCCGAGGCTGCCCCGGCCTGAATTGAAACATTTGCGTAAGCTCTTTTGAATCCGGTGGCGCACCCGGCGGACTGTCGCTTGAGTTTTGCCCGCCATGGGTAATACCATCGCGGGCGTCCGCAACGGAATTCCAGACAGAAGGAACCGACGTGCTTTCCCCGCATCCGCCGGCCAATCACGAATTGCTCTACGAAGCCGACGACCGGCCTTCGCTGCCGCTCACGATCGGTATGGGGATGCAGAATTCCGCGCTGAATCTCGCCTCGGTAGTGCTTACGCCCACGATTCTCATTACAACCGCGGGTTATGGCGAGGCCTACCTCAACTGGGCCATATTCGCGGCGTTGATCGTAAGCGGCATCGCCACGATCGCGCAGACGATGCGATTCGGA
>JAJEAZ010000605.1 GCA_022824105.1 Alphaproteobacteria bacterium | reverse complement strand
GCGATATCGACGTCTTCCTCGGCAACTGGATGCCGACCATGGAAGCCGACATCGCGCCCTATCGCGAGGACGGGTCGGTCGAGACCGTGGGCATGAACCTGACCGGCGCCAAATACACGCTCGCCGTCAACAAGCCGGCGGCCGACGGCGGCATCAAGAGCTTCGCCGACATCGCCAAGCACCGGGACATGCTGGAGGGCAAGATCTACGGCATCGAGCCCGGCAATGACGGCAACCGACTGATCCAGACCATGATCGACAAGAACGCCTTCGGGCTCGAAGGCTTCGAGGTGGTCGAGTCGAGCGAGCAGGGCATGCTGGCCCAGGTGGCGCGCGCCAACCGGAAGGGCGAGTGGATCGTCTTCCTCGGCTGGGAGCCGCACCCGATGAACGCCAATTTCGAGCTCACATATCTCGATGGCGGCGACGACTGGTTCGGCCCGAATTTCGGCGGCGCGGAGGTGTAAATCTAGAAACTGATTTACCGAGTTAGGGCACTATCTGATAGAGGGTCGCCTTCCTCCCATGAAGGAGGCTTGAATACAGGATATTGCCGGGCATGGCAAGAGGCATGGGCACGAAAATCCTCTGACCTATGGAGAGGTCCTAAAGGCAAAAGTTGCATCTGGGGAAGCAAAACATCGATAATGCGTTGTGTCTGTGGGGCATTGAGCATAGCCATATGCATGAATACGGTTCTGATAGGAAGGTAATCAGGGAAATGACGGTGATGCATGGAACCAACCTGTGAGAGGACCAATATGATAATTGATACAGGAGAAATGCAAGTGTCTTTGCCGGTAATGGACCGAATTTTGAGGGCTGCGGCGGTTGCCGGGGCGTCGTCATGAGCCGGGCTCCGGGGGGCCGCCGCACCCAGCATGCGGTGATGGCGACCGCGAACGAGTGGGCGCGCATCAGGGAGCTTGCCGACGAGGCGGGCATGGAAATATCGCGCTACATCGTTCACCGGTCCATCATGGCGGAAGCCGTGCCGGCCGTCGTCATGCGGCGCGCGGTGCGCGAACTGCTGGTGCTGGCGAAGGTGGAGCAGGAGCGCATGGAGGATCTCGACCTGGGGGACCGCTGGGCCGCTCTCGGCGATGCCGTCGATGCCTGGCTCTCCCGGGAGGGCGACCTGGACCGGTTGACCGATCCCGGCGCGGCGGCGCGCTGGCAGGCGGTCTCGGTCAGCGCCGATCCGGAGGGCGGCCCCGCGCCGCAGCCCTGAGGCGGTCATGGCGAGGGTGGTTCGCCGGACGCTGCGCTGCACGGCGGTCGAGAAGGCGGCGATCGGGGAGAGGGCCGAGGCGGCGGGCATGCCGGTTTCCCGCTTCCTGGTAGCCTGCGCGCTGCACGAAGATGCGGGCGGCCCGCCCCGCGAGGAACCGAGGCTGGTGCTCTCGGAGGAGGAGCAGCGGACATTGCATGAGCGGGTGGCGCGGATGGACGCCGTCCATCGCGCCTTGCACGAGGCGCTTCCCGGTACGGACCTGTCGCTGTTCGGCGCGATCGCGTTCATCCAGCGCGAGCTTTGGGCGCGCCGGTCGGGCGGAGCGGACCGATGACGGCGCGCGGTTCCGGGGAGCGGGTGCGGCTGACCATCTCCTGCTCCGACCTGGACTGGGAGCGCAGCCGGGAGATTGCGGACCGGCGGGGCGTTTCGATCAACGAACACATGATTTCGGCGGGGCTGATGGTCGAGCTCGATCCGGAGGCGTTGTCCGGTCCGTCGCTGGTCCTTTCGGAGGCGGAGCAGCGGCTGCTGTTCGACCGAGTGGCCCGCATGGCGGACAGCACCTTGGCGGCGGCGGGTCCGGGCGGGAGTTCCATCCAACGGCTCCGGCAATCGGTGGGGCTGCTGCTCATGACGGTGTTGCGCGACATGGTCCGGCAGGGCCGGGAGGACGAGCTCGGGCGGCTGCTGGCGGAGGCGTTCGGCCCCGACCACGCCCCGGAGATCGAACGGCAGTTTCACAGGTGGATGGAGACCGAGCCGCCATCGCTCGGTTGAGCGCGCGCCACCATTGCTCGGTTGAGCGCGGGCATCACGAAACCGGCCCGCCGGTGGCATTCGCGAACTCGGCTGAAACGGGTGAGGAGGCAGCCGAGGGCCGGAAAATTCCGTGGAGCGCGCCGGTGGACCTGTCTGAACTCCGCGGAGCGGCCGGAGTCCCATGGGGCCGCCATGGATTCTGTGGGGGCGCCTGCGGGCACCATGCCGGGGCGCCAGCACCACGGTGGCGCCCGCTCGGATGTCCCTGCAATGGGGACAGGCGCGGGACCGGGTACAATAAAAAGAGGTTTATATAGATAGGTTTGCAGACGCCTCTTGCCTGCCTGACCCGATTCTGGCCATCGTCGGGGATGGAAATCGAAATTCAGAGTAACCGATGCCTGAGCTTGAACCGATCCTGAAGAAGGCGATCCTCAACCTCCGATCCGGCCATCTAGATCGGGAAGAGGACGTCAAGCTCGCGGTGATCCTGCCGATCCTAAACGCTCTGGACTGGAACTCCGCCGACCCCGCGGCGTTGAGACCTGAGCATCCGGCGGGTCCAGGACGCGTCGACTATGCGCTGCTCTGTCACGGCCGCCCCCAGGTATTCGTGGAAGCCAAACGGCGCGGCGCACTCGACGCCCGTGCCGAATCGCAACTCTTCGGGTACGCGGCGAACAACGGGGTGCCCTTGCTCGTGCTGAGCGACGGGCTGTGCTGGGACTTCTATCTTAGCATGGCCGACGGCCGCCCGGAGGAACGGCGGTTTCACCGTCTGGAACTGCGTTCGGAAGACAGGGTCCCGGAATACGCGGCAACGCTGGACAACTGGCTGCACAGACGACAGGTCGCTTCGGGCGACGCCCGCCGCGGCGCGGAAAGCCGCCTGGAGCGCGACCGTTCGCTGACACGGGCACGCGATGCGCTTCCAGGAGCTTGGAGAGCCGTGACCGAGGAACCCGATGGACTGCTGTGTGACCTGCTGGCGGAGAGGGTGGCGGCAATGGTCGGGACCGAGCCCCGGCGATCAGATATCAAGGAATTCCTGCGCCATCTTTCGGCTTCCCGTCCGTCACCGGACCCTGCAGGGCGGTCGCTGGCGCAATCACCGGAACGCCCGGTCGCCCAGGAACTCGCGGCAAGGACCGCCGCCGATGCCGTTCCGCGATCCCATGGCGATGGCGGCTTCCGTCGGGGCGCCTCGGCCGGAGCGTCTTCGGTGCCGACAACCGGCACGGCGGCGGGCGAAGAAACGCTTCAGGACATTGTGCGGACCCTCATGCGCACCGTTCTCGAGGATTTTCCCGACACGCTGGACGGCGAAACGATTGATCGGCTGGCGACCACGACAAATCCCATGGGCCTTAAGATCGGAAACCACGCGCTGATCCGGAAGGTCGCGGACGGCACGAAAGTCAATGGCTACAACAGGTACTGGAGGCAGCCATTCAGTGAACGCTGGTATGTGTGTTCCCAGTGGTCGAGGCAGGATCATCGGCACAACGCGGACACACTGGCGGCGTGGGTCGGATCGCTGATCGACGGCATGGAAGAAGGTGGTGCGAGGAGACGCTTGCGGGACATCTTCGACCGACTGTCAGCCCATGGTGAATGATCCGTAAGACCGGTGGCCAGGCCCCATACTTTTGCCCATTTGTATTGTCGGTTTCAGTTTCTGCGATGGCGAAGAACCTTTTCAGGTCTGACCGGACGGCAGCGCAGGTCCCGGTTCGGGACGAAGTCCACATGAGAAAACGCCCCGGGCCGGGGCCTCGGAACGCTGTGCCGGGCGTACAATGAAACCCCGGAGCCCGAAGGCTCCGGGGCGGAGTGGCGATGACGATGCCTCAGGCGGCAAGGTCCATCTCGTATGCTTCGGGGGGCGGCGCCGGCGGACGGTTGTCGTTGGCCGCCCCGTCCGGCCTGGGGTCGAGGAAGTTGATGGAGCCGCGCGGGCCGACCACGATCTCGGTGGTGTAGCGGTCGTTGCCGTCGCGGTCCTGCCACTTCCGGGTGCGCAGCTTGCCGGTGACGTGCGCCTGGCGGCCCTTGGCGGCGTGCTTGCGC
>JAJEAZ010000197.1 GCA_022824105.1 Alphaproteobacteria bacterium | reverse complement strand
GGCTGATCGAATGCCATGTCGGCGAGCGGGTCTTCGTGGGCCCGCCGGACACGCCCGAGTTCGAGGCATGGCGCGAACGGCAGAGGCAACGCGAGGAGCGCGAAAAGCAGCAGGCCGCCGCGTGCGCCCATGACAAAACATGACATCTGCGGAGGGCCGCACGACAAAAACATGACAATTCATGACATCCCCGCAGGGGTCCCTGCCGCCCCCGGCTCTCTTCACGCCGTGCCTCCTCCTGTCATGCCCGGACTTGCTCCGGGCATCTCCATCGGGGCCATTGAGGCGGCGGAAATGGATGCCCGGAACAAGTCCGGGCATGACGGAGGGGGCGCATTCAGACACGACGGAAAGCGAAGGGGCAGGAGGCCTTGCGCGCGCCCAAAACCCCCGCTCGGCTTCGCCCAATGGCTAAACCGGACAGCAGTGGACTTGTTCCGGGCATCTCCATCGGGGCCATTGCGGCGGTGGAAACGGATGCCCGGAACAAGTCCGGGCATGACGGAAAGGCGGAAGCGCAAGAGGCGCGCGGACCTCCGGTCGCGAGAGGGCTGCTGCGATGAAAACATGACAATTCATGACATCCACCGCAGGGGTCCCCGCCGCGCACGCCCCCAACCGCCGCCCCGGCCCTCTTCACGCCGCGCCTCTTCACGTCATGCCCGGACTTGTTCCGGGCATGACGGAGGAACCTGCCCTGAGCCTGTCGAAGGGGGCCGCGTTCTAATCCGGGGCCGGCTCGCGCCAGCGGCGCACGGTGCCGAGGTCGATGTCGAACAGGTCGAGGGCGCGCCCGAGCGTGTGGTCGATCATCTCCTCCAGACTCTGCGGGCGGGCGTAGAAGGCCGGAACCGGCGGCATCACGACGGCACCGTTCTCGCTTGCCGCCGCCATGGCGCGCAGATGGCCCGCATGCAGCGGCGTTTCGCGCACGAGCAGCACCAGCCGGCGGCGTTCCTTGAGCGTCACGTCGGCGGCGCGGGTGAGCAGGTTCGCGGTCGTGCCCCAGGCGATCTCGGAGAGCGAGCGCACCGAGCAGGGCGCGACCACCATGCCGTGCGTGCGGAACGAGCCGGAAGCGATGGCGCCGGCAATGTCGCGCGGGTTGTAAACACGGTCCGCCAGCGCCTTCACTTCCGCCGCCTTGCGGTCGGTCTCATGCGCGAGCGTGACCTCTGCGGACGCGGTCATCACCAAATGGGTTTCGACGGCGCTTTCCGCCAGAAGCTCCAGCAGGCGGACGCCGTAAACGACGCCCGAGGCGCCGCTGATGCCGATGACGAGCCGGTTGGTCATGCCGATTGCAGCCTCGCCGATGCCGGCGGCTCCTGCAAGCCGGCGCGCGCCATGACGAAGGCCGGCAGCAGCGCGGCGAAAGCGAGCAGGCCGACGACCACGAACACGTCCTGGAAGGCCTGCGCCTCCGCCTGCGCCAGCATGACTTCGCCCAGATAGCGGGCAGCGGCCGCGCTCGCCTCCCCGGGTCCGAGCCCGCCGGCGGCCGCCAGCCGGCCCACGCCCTCCAGCATCGCCATGCTGGCGGCGTTGGCGGCGGTCTGCGTCGCGGTGAAGGCCTCGGCGAAGACGCCGGTGCGCATTTCCAGCAGCACCACCAGCAGGTTGATGCCGCAGGCGCCGCCGAGCATCCGGGTGAAGTTCACCAGCCCCGAGCCCTGCTGCACCTGGTCCGTGCGCAGCGCCCTCAGCGAGCCGGTGTTGAGCGAGGGGATGACGAAGGAAAGCCCGAAGCGGTTGATCATGATGAACAGCGCAAAGGTCCAGAAGGGCGTGTCGGCGTCGGCTGCGGACATGAGCAGGAAGCCCGCCCCGAACACGGCGAGCCCGGCCATGATCGGCCAGTGCGCCGGCACCATGTCGCTGATCCGCCCGGCAACAGGGAACATGACGGCCATCAGCAGGCCCGCCGGCACCATCAGCAGGCCCGCCCGCGTCGCCGTGTAGCCCTGCACTTCCTGCACGAACACGGCGATGAGGTAGATCGAGCCGAACATGCTGAAGCCGAAGATGAAGCCGACGACGAAGGCCGAGGCGAAACGGCCGTTGCGGAACAGCGAGAGGTCGAGGAGCGGCGAGCGCGCCGTCAGCTGGCGCAGGATGAAGGCCGCCGTTGCGGCTGCGCCAAGCGCGAGCTCGAAGACGATCCGGTCCGAGTGCCAGCCGATGCGCTGGCCGCTGGCGAGCCCGTCCAGCAGGGCCACGATGGCCGTGACGAGCAGCGCGAAGCCCGGCCAGTCGAAGGCGGGGCGGGGGCCGAATGCCTCGCGTTGCGGCATGAAGACGAGGCCGAGCGGCAGGGCCGCCGCCACGCCCGGCAGCGGGATCAGGAAGACCCAGCGCCAGTCGAAGCCGTCTATGGCGAAGCCGCCGAGCGCGGGCCCGAAAGCCGGCGCCAGCACCACGCCCAGGCCGAACAGCCCCATCGCCGTGCCGCGCCGGTCCGGCGGGAACACGCGGAACAGGATCTGCATGGAAAGCGGCTGCAGCAGCCCGCCGCAGACGCCCTGGACGACGCGGGAGA
>JAJEAZ010000034.1 GCA_022824105.1 Alphaproteobacteria bacterium | reverse complement strand
CTGGCGGCGCCCGACGCCGACATTCCGGCCGAGCTTGGCGACTTGCTCTTTTCGGCCGTCAATCTCGCGCGTAAGCTCGATGTCGCGCCGGAAACGGCACTGCGGGACGCGAATGCCCGCTTCGAGAAACGCTTCCGCCGGGTCGAAACCCTGGCGCAAGAGCAGGGCCTGGCGATGAAGACCGCGCCGCTATCCGCGCTGGACCGCCTGTGGGAGCGCGCCAAACGGGAAGAACGGGATGCAGGCTGAGCTTCAACAGGAACTGTCCCGGCGGCTGTTCGCCCATCTCGATGCGGGAACGACGGATGTCTGGCCCGAGGTCGTCCGGCAGCCGGTCGAAGCCTATACCTGCCCCGAACGCGCCGCGCGGGAATCGCGCGAACTGTTCCAGCGCCGCCCGCTGTTCGTCGGCCTTTCGGGCCTGCTGCCGGAGCCCGGCGACTGGATCACGAGCGACGAGACCGGCATTCCGGTTCTGATCGTCCGGGGCCGCGACGGGCGGCTCAGGGCTTTCGCCAATGTCTGCCGCCACCGCGGCGCGAAACTGGCCGAGGGCCGCGGCTGCGCCGCCGCCTCGTTCACCTGCCCTTACCACGGCTGGACCTACGACCTCGACGGACGCCTGATCGGGCTGCCGGACGAGCGTAATTTTCCCGGCGTCGAGCGGGCCGACCACCGCCTGGCGGCAGTGCCGGTGGCGGAAGAGCACGGGATGGTCTTCGTCCAGGCGACGCCGGGCGAGGCGTTCGACGTCGACAGCCTGCTCGAAGGCATGAGCGCCGAGTTCACGCCGTACGGGCTGGGCGGCTGGACGCCCTACTCCAGCCGGCGTTTCGACTTCGCGATGAACTGGAAGATCGCCGTCGATACCTTTCTGGAGCCTTACCACTTTCCGTTCCTGCACAAGAACACCGTCGGCCCGATCTTCATCGGCAATCTCTGCCTCTATGACGGCTTCGGGCCCCATCTGCGCGAGGTCCTGCCCCGCCACGGCCTGCGCGACATGCGCGAAAGGCCGCCGGAGGACTGGGACCTCGTGGACAACTCCGCGCTCGTCTATGTGTTCTTCCCGAATACCGCCTTCATCGTCCAGAAGGACCATATGGAGGTCTGGCGCTGCTTCCCCAAAAGGGGCGGCGAAGCGGGCGAGGCCACCGTGTTTTTCGACTTCTACATCCCGGAGCCGGCGCGTGGCGAGAAGGCGCGCATCCACTGGGACAAGAATGTCGATCTGGCGGTGCGCACCGTGATCGAGGAGGACTTTCCGACCGGCGAGACGATCCAGGCGGGGTTCGCCGCCGGGGTCAACGCGCATGTCACCATCGGCCGAAACGAACCGGCCGTCGCCCATTTCGAAACCACGGTAAACCGCTACGCCGCGGCCTGAAACGCCGCCAGGGTCGTTTCGAAAGGCAGCAATACCGCGCCGTGCCGCGCCGTCACTTCGCGCACAGGTTCAAGGCGCTCGAACGCGCTCCAGACGCCCTCCGGCGCCGCCCCGCCCTTCAGGAAAGTCTCGATCCGGGCGCGTCCCGCCTCGATCTCGGCCGCGCTGCGGCCGGGAGCCGCTTCCGCGAACAGCGCCGCCGAGGCCTGCCCGAAGGCGCAGGCCTGGATGCGCTGCGCATAGTCCGCGATGCGGCCGTCCGCGACCGCAATCTCGACGGTCATCGAACTGCCGCAGAGCCGGCTGGTGCGCGTCGCCGCTCCGTCCGCGTCATCCAGGGTTCCTACCCGGGAAATCGACCCGGCAAGGCGGAGGATGTCGCGCGTATAGAGCCTGAAAAGCGCGTCCGTCATGGCAGAGCCCATCTGGGCATGGGGAGGGCCGGCGGCAAGGCCCCGCCCTCCCCCGCCGGTCGTCAGTTCTTCACGACGTAGTAGAGCATGAACTGGTTGTCGGCCCGCTGGGCGAGCTCGACGGCGTCGCTCTTGCCCCACGCAAGTCCCTGCTGGTGCAACGGAATCGTCCCGACTTCCGATGCGGCGATCTCATAGGCCTTCGCGATCATCGCGTTGCGTTCCGCCTCGTCGGTCGAGACCTTGATCCTGTCGGTCAGCGCATCGACTTCCTTGTTGCAGTAGCCGCCGACATTGAACTTGCCGCGCCCGGTATCCTCCCGGCAATTCAGGAGGTTGTAGAGCACGTTCCAGCTGTCGAACGAACCGGGCGTCCAGCCGAGCAGGAAGAAGCTGGTGTCGTAATTCGGCCCCAGGATCTTCTTGAAGAACAGCGCCTTCGGCTCCGCCACAAGGTTCACCTCGATGCCGACCTTGGCGAGCATCGAGGTAATGGCGATGCAGATCTGCTCGTCATTGACATAGCGGTTGTTGGGGCAGTTCATGCCGACCTCGAAACCCTCGGCGTAACCCGCTTCGGCCAGCAGCGATTTCGCCTTGTCCGGATCGTAGGCGAGGCGCTCGATGCCGGGCGCATGGGGGAAGAGCTTCGGCGAGATCATCAGCGCCGAGGGGTCGGACAGGCGGCGCATCACCTTCTTGCGGATCGCGTCGATATTGATCGCGTGATAGAAGGCCTGCCGCACCCGCACATCCTTGAACGGGTTGGCGCCCTTGACGCTCGAATAGAGAAGCTCGTCGCGGGCGATGTCGAGGCCGAGGAAGATCGTGCGCAGTTCGGGGCCGATCAGCACCGAGGTGCCGTCATTGCCGTCCACGCGCTTGATGTCCTGCACCGGCACGGGATAGGCCATGTCGATCTCGCCGGAGAGCAGCGCGGCGACGCGGGTCGCATCGGAGCCGATCGGCTTGAACACGACGCGGGTCAGGTTGTGCTTCGGCGTATCCCACCAGCCCTCATGCGGCTCCAGCACCGTTTCCACGTCGGTCTCGCGCTTCACGACCCTGAAGGGGCCGGTGCCGTTGGCGTTGAAGGCGGCGAAATTGTCCGTGCCTTCGGCGAGCGAAGTCGGCGAGGCGGCGTTGTTCGCCTCCGCCCACTCCTTGTCCATGATGTACCAGGTCGCCCATTCCGAATGCAGGATCGGGTTGGGGCCGTCGGTCACGAAATCGACCGTGTAGTCATCGACCTTCTCGACCTTGACGCTCTTGGCGATGCGGGTCGTCAGGTCGGAGCCCTCGGCGCGCACGCGGTCGGCAGAGAAGACCACGTCGTCGGCATTGAACGGGTTGCCGTTGTGGAACACGACGCCCTGCCTGAGATAGAAGCGCCACCGGTTCGGCTCCACGATCTCCCAGCGTTCCGCGAGCGCGGGCTCGATCTGGAGGTCGGGGCCCCGGCGTATCAGCCCTTCATAGACATTGCCGAGCAGGCCGAGCGTGAAGGTTTCGTTCAGCACATAGGGGTCGAGCGCCTGCGCGTCGCCCTGGAACGACCAGGTGAAGGTCTTGGCGCCGGCGGGCATCGCCAGGGCCATGGTTGCGGCAAGCGCCGCCGCTGCAGTTCGGAGTCGCATCCTCGGAGCCTCTCGGGATTGTTTGCGGTGCGGAACCTAGCCCGGATTTCTCACCGCGAGCGTCGTCCGGCCAAGTTTAGCAATCGGCTGGGTGTTGTTGGTGGCGGGTTTTGTATTTCGGTTTGAGGGCGCAGGGGTATGGGTTGCGCCTGAGGCGCGGTTCCTGCTGGGGGGTGT
>JAJEAZ010000680.1 GCA_022824105.1 Alphaproteobacteria bacterium | reverse complement strand
CCGCCCACGCCCTTCAACTACCCCTTCAACATGGACAACCGGCACAAGCGGAGCCTCGTGCTGGACCTGAAGCAGGAAGCGGAGCGCGCACGGCTCTACGACATGGTGGCGGAGGCGGATGTCTTCATTACCAACGCGCCGCTCGGAACCCGCGCCCGGCTCGGCATCCGGGTCGAGGACCTCATGGCGCTGAACGAGCGGCTGATCTATGCCTCGGTCACCGCCTATGGCGAGACCGGCCCCGAAGCCGCCCGCACCGGCTTCGACTCCACGGCGCTCTGGGCGCGCAGCGGCCTGATGGACATGGTGCGGCCGGCGCCCGATTCGCCGCCGGCCCGCTCGCTTCCCGGCATGGGCGACCACCCGACCGCGATGACGCTGTTCGCCGCCGTGATGATGGCGCTCTACCGGCGCGAGCGCACGGGCAGGGGCGGCGCCGTGTCCACCAACCTCATGGCGAACGGCCTGTGGTGGAACGCCTTCCAGACCAGCGCCATGCTTTGCGGCGCGGAACACAAGCGGCGCCCGGCCCGCGAGGACGCCGCCAACGCGCTCCACAACCTCTACCGCTGCCGCGACGGGCGCTGGTTCCACCTCGTGCTGCTGCCGGAGGACCGCAACTGGCCGAAGCTGGCCGCGGCGCTGGGGAAGCCGGAATGGCTGGACGACCCGCGCTACATGGACCGGCCGGCGCGGGTCGCCAACCGTCATGCGCTGATCGCCGATCTCGACGCCGTCTTCGCCGCGCGCGACTGGCCGGAATGGCGCGAAACCCTCATCCACCACGCCGTCAGCTTCGGCGAGATCGGCACACTCGCCGACATTCCTGACGATGTGCAGATGCGGGAAAGCGGCGCGCTCATCCCCTGCGACGACCCGGAGGCGGGCGCTTCGCTGGCGTTGGCCGTGCCGCTGTTCCTCGAGGGCGAGGAACGGCGCAAGCCGAAGGCGGGCCCCGCGCTCGGCGGCGGCTGAGAGCCCGCGCGCGCGCCGCCTTCAGACGATAGTCCGGTCGCCGAGCCGGCGGACAGCCCCGGAGAACACGGCGACGGTCTCGCCGTCCTTCTCGCGCACCTCGACCGCATACATGCCGGTGCGCCCTGCGCCCGCCTGTTCCCGCGCCTCGGCCAGCAGAAGGCGGCCCGGCCGGCCCGGACGCAGGAAGGTGATCGAACAGAATTGCGCGACCGAGACCCGGTTGCGGCTGTTGCTCGCGAAGGCCATGGCGGAATCGGCGAGGGAGAAGATGTAGCCGCCGTGGCAAACGCGGTGGCCGTTCAGCATCTCCTCGGTCACCGGCATCGACATGCGCGCCCAGCCGGCGCCGACGGCCTCCAGCCGGATGCCGAGAGTCCGCGACGCATCGTCCTGCGCATACATGGCGTCGGCGACGCGCCGGGCCAGCGCATCGGCAGCCCCCGTCGTCTGCCCTGCATCCATCAATGCGCGGCCTCGAAATCGTGAATGTAGTCCCGCGTTTCCGGCACTGCATCCGGGTCCTTCGCAAGCTGGATCTGGAACACTGTCACGATATTGTTCAGGAAGCCGACCTCGCATGAGGTGAGGTAGAACTCCCACATGCGGCAGAAGCGCTCGTCATACATCGACCGCGCCCGGTCCCAGTTCGAAACGAAACGATCCCGCCAGGCCCGCAGCGTCTTCGCATAGTGGCGCTTCAATACCTCTATGTCCGTCACAAGCAGGTGCTGCCCCTCTATCGCGGGCATGAGCTCGGAAAGCGTGGGCAGATAACCGCCGGGGAAGATATAGCGGGTGATCCAGGGATTGACCGGCCCCGGCGTGTCATAGCGCCCGATCGTGTGCACGACCGCAACGCCGTCATCCGTCAACAAATCCCGCACCTTGGCGAAAAACTCACGGTAATGGCCCAGGCCCACATGCTCAAGCATCCCCACCGATACGATCCGCTCATAACGGCCCGCCTCCTCACGGTAGTCCTGAAGCTTGAAACGCACACGCTCCGAAAGCCCCGCTTCCGCAGCACGCGCATTCGACAGCTCATGCTGCTCGTGGCTGAGCGTCACCCCCGTCACGTCCACATCCGCTTCCTGCGCCAGGTAAAGCCCGAGACCGCCCCAGCCCGAACCGATGTCGAGCACGCGGTCCCCCGAACGCAATAGCAGTTTCGCCGCCAGATGCGTCTTCTTCCGACGCTGCGCCGTCTCGATATCGTCATTGTCGGACGCGAAATAGGCGCAGCTATATTGACGGTCGCCGTCCAGGAACAGGTCGAACAGTTCCGGCTTCAAATCGTAATGGTGCGAAACCTTGCGCCGCGCCGCGCCAACCGGGTTGTGCGTGCGCAATCGGCCCAGAAACTTCCGCCCAAGCGTTGCAGGCCCCCCGGGGCGGCCGAGAAGCGCCTCGCGGCGATTGACCACCAGAATGGTGAGGAAGTCGAACAGCGTGCCGTCTTCAACGGTCAGCCGCCCGTCCATGTAGGCCTCGCCCACGGCGACAGCCGGGTTGCGGATGAGCGCGCGGCCTACCGAGGCATCGTGCAGGCGGACGGCGACCGAAGGACCGCCCGCGCCTTCAATGCTGTGCGTCCCCCCGCGCGGGTCGATCACGGTCAGCTTACCGAATTTGACGAGCCGGCGTAGCAACGGCGCGAACAGCATCGGTCCTGCTCTCTCCCTTCCCCATGCCGGCTGCGCGCGGGAAGCGGGACCCTAGTCTTCCCGGGCCGGTTCTTCCTCCGCCGCATCCGCAGGCGCGGCATCCTCTTCCGGCGCGACCCCGTCTTCGAAGAACTCGGACAGCCCGCCCTCGAAACGATAGGCGTCCTCGTCGTCCATCGCCAGCACATCCTCGCCGCGGGCCTGCGCTTCGGCCTCGTCCAGCGTGCGGGCCACGTTGGCGGTAATCGGCACCTGGACTTCGGGATGCAGCTGCACCCCGATTTCGTGCAGGCCGAGCGACTTGATCGGATGCGCCAGACGCAGTTGCCGGCGGTCGATCTCGACGCCCACCTCGCTGGCCGCCTCCGCGATATCGCGCACCGTGACCGATCCGTACAGATGGCCCGTGTCGCCGGCGCGCCGGATCAGCGTGACGCTGAAGCCTTCCAGCTTCCCGGCGACCGCTTCGGCCTCGCCCTTGCGCTCCAGGTTGCGCGCCTCGAGCTCTGCGCGGCGCGCCTCGAAAACGGCCATGTTTTCGGGCGTCGCCCGCAGC
>JAJEAZ010000049.1 GCA_022824105.1 Alphaproteobacteria bacterium | reverse complement strand
CCGGGGGCTTTTTCGGCCCCCAGCCGGTCGCTTTCTGCAGAAACGCCGAAAGGCGGCCCCGGAAGCCGCCTCTCTCTACTTTCATCATACACCATACCGCCAAATGTCAAGCCCGGCCGGGAACAAAAAATGAAAATTCCGGAAACAAACATATCAAACCGACAGGCCGGCGCGCTGGAACAGGCGGGGGCGGCGAATGAGGTCAGGGACGGACGCCGCCCGGCGAACGCCGCCGATCCTGCCGGGACGGGTCGCGCTCTAATCCTTCGGCGCGGCGATCAGGCCGTAATGCTGCGGCTGGCGGTGGAGGGCGAAGTCGAAGATCTGGCGGCGGATTTCGTCGCAGCGGTCGAGGTCGCAATCGGCAACAACCACCTCGTCGCCGACGCCCTGCGCCATGGCCACGATTTCGCCCGTCGGCGCAACGATGGCGCTCTGGCCGATGAGATCGCAGCCTTCCTCCCGGCCCGCCTTGGCGACGCCGACCACCCAATTGCCGTTCTGGTAGGCGCCGGCCTGCATGGAGAGGTGGTTGTGGAACCACATCAGGTGGTCGTGCTCGGGCACGGGCGGATTATGGGTGGGCGTGTTGTAGCCGAGCATGACCAGCTCGACCCCCTGCAGGCCCATCACCCGGTAGGTCTCCGGCCAGCGGCGGTCGTTGCAGATGCACATGCCCATCCTGCCGCCGAAGGCCTCGAATACCGGGAAACCCAGGTCGCCCGGCTCGAAATAGGCCTTCTCCAGATGCTGGAACGGCCGCCAGGGCTCGTGTTCGGCATGGCCGGGCAGATGGATCTTGCGGTATTTGCCGACGATCCTGCCCTTGCCGTTCACCAGGATCGAAGTGTTGAAGCGCCGTTTGCCGCCATCCGGCTCCCGGACGAGTTCGGCATAGCCGAGATAGAAGCCGACGCCGAGTTCCGCCGCCAGTTCGAACAGCGGGCGCACGGCCGCATTCGGCATCCCGGTTTCGTAGAAGGCGTCGAGTTCGGCTTCGTCCTCCAGATACCAGCGCGGGAAGAAGCTCGTAAGCGCGAGTTCCGGAAAGACCACGACCTTCGCGCCCTTGGCATGGGCCTCGCGCATCATCTCCGACATGCGCGCGACACAGGACTGGCGCGACTCCTCTCGGGCGATGGGGCCCATCTGGGCGGCGGCAACGCCTATCCGTCTGGCCATGGCGGTCTCCTCTCGGGCTTCACGCCGCCGGCTGTTCGGCGCCGGGCACAAGATGGCAGGCGACCTGGTGGCCGGCTTCGACGAAGCGCATCGCCGGCTCCTCGACGCGGCAGCGCGCTTCGGCCAGCGGGCAGCGCGTGTGGAAGCGGCAGCCGGCCGGCGGGTTGATCGGGCTCGGAATGTCCCCCTTCAGGATGATGCGTTCGCGCCTGGCGCCGGGTTCCGGCACCGGGGCGGCGGAAAGCAAGGCCCGCGTATAGGGATGGCGGGGATCGGCGAACAGCGTCTCGCGGTCCGTCAGTTCGACGATCTTGCCGAGATACATGACCGCGACCCGGTGGCTGATATGCTCGACCACGGCAAGGTCGTGGCTGATGAACAGATAGGCGAGGTCGAACTCGTCCTGCAGGTCCATCAGCAGGTTCAGCACCTGGGCCTGGACCGAGACATCGAGCGCCGAGACCGGCTCGTCCGCGACGATCAGGCCGGGCTCCAGCGCGAGCGCCCGCGCGACGCCGAGCCGCTGCCGCTGGCCGCCGGAGAACTCGTGCGGATACTTGACCATCTGGTCCGGCCGGAGGCCCACCCGGCCGAACAGCGCGCGCACGCGCTCCTCGATCTCCGCGCGGGGGATTTCGCTGTAGTTTTCCAGCGGTTCGGCCACGATCCGCCGCGCCGAGAGCCGGGGGTTGAGCGAGGCATAGGGGTCCTGGAACACCATCTGCATCTGCCGGCGCAGCGTGCGCATCCGGGCGGCGCGCGCATGGGTCACATCCTCTCCGCGCACCAGGATTTCGCCCGAGGTCGGGTCGATCAGGCGCAGCACCGTCTTGCCCACCGTTGATTTGCCGGAACCACTCTCGCCGACAAGGCCCAGCGTCTCGCCCCGGCGGATGTCGAAGCTGACGCCATCGACAGCGAGCACTGACCCTACCCTGCGCCTGAGAAGGCCCGCATGGACCGGGAAGTGCTTCTTGAGATCGCGCACCTCGAGGACGGTGTCGTCGTCGCTCATGCCGCCTGTTCCGCCACCCGTTCCCATTCCCAGCACGCGACAAGGCGGCCGCCGTCCCGGTCCTCAAGCTCCGGCGCCTCGGCCCGGCACCTGTCCTGCGCGAACGGGCAGCGCGGGGCGAAGGTGCAGCCCGGCATTTCCTGCCTGAGCGAGGGCACGACGCCCGGTATCTCGGCAAGCCGCCCCCGCCCGCCGGCAAGCGCCCGCGCGGCCAGCTTGGGGATCGAGCCCATGAGGCCGAGCGTGTAAGGATGCAGCGGCCGCGCGAACAGGTCGGCCACCGCCGCCTCCTCCACCTTGCGCCCGGCATACATGACCACGACGCGCTGCGCCGTCTCCGCCACCACGCCCAGATCGTGGGTGATGAAGACGATGGCCGCCCCGATCTGCTCCTTCAATTGCAGCATGAGGTCGAGAATCTGGGCCTGGATCGTGACATCGAGCGCGGTGGTCGGCTCGTCGGCAATCAGGATCGACGGGTTGCAGGCAAGCGCCATGGCGATCATCACCCGCTGGCGCATGCCGCCCGAAAGCTGGTGGGGATATTCGCCGGCGCGGCGCCGGGGCTCGGGTATCTGCACGATGTCCAGCATCTCCACCGCGCGCTCGGCGGCGGCGCGCCGGCCGAGGCCCTGGTGCAGCTCCAGCGATTCCGCAATCTGGCGTCCCACCGGCATGACGGGATTGAGCGAGGTCATCGGCTCCTGGAAGATCATGGAAATCCGGTTGCCCCGGATATCCCGCATCCGCTCCTCGGTCGCCTGTAACAGGTCCTCGCCGTCGAACAGGATGCGCCCCGCCTCGATTTTCGCGGGCGGCACGGGCAGCAGCCGGAGCACGGACATCGCCGTCACGCTCTTGCCGCAGCCGGACTCGCCGACGATGGAAAGCGTCTCGCCCCTGTCCACCCGGATCGAGACGCCGTCCACGGCCCGCACGATGCCGTCGCGGGTGTGGAAATGCGTCTTGAGGCCGTCGATCTCCAGGATTGCGCCGTTCGCCATCGGGCTACATCCGCCGGGCGATGCGGGGGTCGAGCGAGTCGCGCAGGCCGTCGCCCAGTATGTTCACCGCCAGCACGGTGACGGCCAGGAAGATGCCGGGGAAGAAGATCATCCAGGGCGCGAACTGGAAGTAGGTCCGCCCCTCGGCCATGATATTGCCCCAGCTCGGGATTTCGGGCGGCGTGCCGGCCCCGAGGAAGGACAGGATCGCCTCGATCACCACCGCCGAGGCGCACACATAGGTCGCCTGCACGATCAGCGGGGCGAGCGTGTTCGGCAGGATGTGCTTCAGCAGGATCTTGGGCAGCTTCGTCCCGACCGAGACGGCGGCCTCGACATAAGGCTGCTCGCGCACGGTAAGCACGACGGCGCGGACGAGGCGCACGACGCGCGGAATCTCGGGAATGGTGATCGCGATGATGACATTGACGATGCTGGCGCCGGCCAGGCTGATGAGCGCGATCGCGAGCAGCACGCCGGGTATGGCCATCAGCCCGTCCATGACCCGCATCACGACCGCATCGACCCAGCGGATATAGCCCGCCACCAGGCCGACCGAGAGCCCGATCGCGGTGCTGATTACCGCCACCGCAAGCCCGACCATCAGCGAGATCTGGCCGCCATAGATGGTGCGCGCATAGACGTCGCGGCCGAGGAAGTCGGCGCCGAACCAGAAGGCTTCGCTCGGCGGCTTCAGCCGGTTAATCGGGTTGAGTCTGAGCGGGTCAGGCGCAATCAGGGGCGCCGCCACCGCAGCCAGGGCCATGAGGATCAGGATGCCCCCGCCGACGATCACCGTCGGGTGGCGGCGCGAATATTCCCGGAAACGCGCCCAGGCGCCGGGGCGCGGGCCCTCGTCCTCGAACTCGCCGGGAAGCGCGGCGACCTGCGGCGCGTCGGCCATCAGTAGCGGATCCTCGGGTCGAGAACGGTGTAGGAGAGGTCGATCGCGAGGTTCACGAACACGTAGGCGGCCGAGAAGATCAGGATGACGCCCTGGATGATGGGATAGTCGCGCCTCAGCACCGCGTCGATAGTGAGCCGGCCGAGGCCCGGAATGTTGAAGACGCTCTCCGTCACCACCACGCCGCCGATCAGGAGCGCGATGCCGATGCCGATGATGGTGACGATGGGCACGGAGGCGTTGCGGAGCGCGTGGCGGATGAGGAGCGCGTTGTTGTCGAGGCCCTTGGCCCGCGCCGTGCGCATATAGTCCTCGGTCAGCACCTCAAGCATGCTCGCGCGGGTGATGCGGGCGATCAGCGCCACATAGATGATGCCGAGCGCCACCGTGGGCAGCGTTATGGAGCGCAGGAACGGCCAGAAGCCCTCGCCGATGGGCTTGTAGCCCTGCACCGGGAACCAGCCGAGCGTGATCGAGAAAAGCCACATCATGGCGTAGCCGATGACGAAGACCGGCACCGAGAAGCCCAGCACGGCGAAGACCATGATGACCCGGTCCGTCAGCGTGCCCGCGCGCCAGGCCGCGATCACGCCCATCGGCACGGCGACCAGGATGGCGAAAATGATGGTGGCGATGGCGAGCGCGAGCGTCGGCTCGAGCCGCTGGCCGATCAGCTTGGCGACCGGCAGGTTGGAGAAGATCGAGGTGCCGAGATCGCCGGAGAGCAGCGCCCCCACCCAGCTGAAGAACTGGACATGGAGCGGCTCGTTCAGCCCAAGATTCTCCCGGATTTTCTCGATGTCCTCGGGCCGCGCATAGTCGCCGGCGATGACCACGGCAGGGTCGCCCGGCGTCAGGTGCAGCAGCAGGAAGACGGCAATGCCCACGACCGCCATGACGGGCAGCGTCGCCAGCAGCCGGCGGGCGATATAGGCGTACATTCAGGTCCGATCCGAAAAAGGCGCCGCCGGGCGGGAACGGCCCCGCCCGGCGGCTCCGGAAAACGTCATCCGGAGTCCTTTGTGATGTTCCAGAAGAACGGCACCGGCGAGACCAGCACGCCGTTGAGGCCCTTGCGCCAGGCCATCGGCTGGAACCACTGGCCGTAATTCACATAGGGCACCAGATGGGAGAAGAGGCGGCCCTGAAGCTTGTCAACGATCACCTTCTTCTTGGCGGGGTCCGCCTCGCGGGCAAACGCATCGCGCAGCTTCTCGGTCTCCTCGTCGGTCGGCCAGCCGAACCAGGCCCTTTCAACGCCGCCGCCCGAAACGCCGATATTGATGATCGGAGAACTGGCGTCGGCGCCCGTGGCGTAGGTGTGGAAAATGTTCCAGCCGCCGTCGGCCGGGCTCTTCTTCTCAGCGCGGCGCGAGGTGAGCGTGGACCAGTCCATCGCCTGCACTTCCACATCCATGCCGATGTCGCGCAGCACCTGCGCCGTCACCAGCGCGGCGCTGTTCAGCACCGGAATGTCGGTGGACTGCATCAGAACAATCTTTTCGCCCTTGTAGCCGGCCTCGGCCAGAAGTTGCTTGGCCTTTTCCGGATCATGCGACAGCAGCGGCTCGATGCCGACATCGGATTCGTTGGGCGAACCGCAGATAAAGTAAGCCGCGCATACGCTGTAGAGCTTCGGATCGCCGACGAGCGCCTGCAGATAGACTTCCTGGTTCACCGCGTAGAGCAGCGCCTGGCGCGCCTTCACGTTGTCGAAAGGCGGGTGCAGGTGGTTCGGCCGCAGCCAGCCCTGCGTGCCGAGCGGGTCGATCACGGCGAGTTCGAGATTCTCGTTCTGCTCCAGCAGCGGAATCATATCGACGGCCGGCGTCTCCCAGAGATCGACCTCGCCGTTGATGAGCGCGTTCATCGCCGTCGCCGGGTCGGGAATGTATATCCACTCGACCCGGTCGAAATGGACGACCTTGCCGCCCGATGCAGCCGAAGCCGGTTCGCTGCGCGGCACATAGTCCTCGTTCTTCGCATAAACGACCTTCGCGCCGGGAACCCACTCTTCCTTGACGAACCGGAAGGGGCCGGAGCCGATGACTTCCGGCACCTGTTCGTTCGCGTCCGTCGCGGCATGCTCCTTCTTCATCATGAAGGGGGTGTTGGAGCTGATCTTGCCGATCGAGTCGAGCACAAGGCCATAAGGCTGTTTCAGGGTGAGCGTAAAGGTCTTGTCATCGACCGCCTTCAGCTCCTCGGTGAAGTCCATGAGCTTCTGGCCCGCGCCGTCCTTCTTGCCCCATCGCTGAAGTGAAGCGACGCAGTCCTCGGCCGTCACCGGGTCGCCGTCATGCCATTTGAGGCCGTCGCGCAAGGTGAAGGTATAGACGAGGCCGTCGTCGCTGACGGAATGCTCGCCGACCATCTGCGGGCGGACGTTCAGCTTCTCGTCCACGGCGAAAAGCGTGTCGTACACCATGTACCCGTGGTTGCGGGTGATGTACGCCGTGGTCCAGATCGGATCCAGGTTCTTCAGGTCGGCATGCGGCACGATGCGCAGCACCGACTCCGCCGATGCCGGTCCGACGCCGAGGCCCAGCGCCATCGGCGCCGCAACCAGCGCGGCGAGCGCCGCGCGCCGCATCGCGGTTAAGAGTCGTGGCATGTTCGCTTGTCCTCCTCTTGACTCCCGAGTCGGCCGCGCAGCACCGCTGCCGAGCCGGCCGAGCAGCAATGCAAGCATGCTTACGCCCGCTTGTCGATGTTGCCGGTGGACAGGCTGTAGGCGGCATTGTCGCGGGCGCGTGACATTGCGCACCGGTGCGGCTTCTTTATGGTCCATCATCCATGACCGACAGTTTCGACTATGTGATCGTCGGCTCCGGCACGGCCGGGTCCGTGCTGGCGTCCCGGCTCGCGGCCGGCGCCGTCCATTCCGTGTGCGTGCTGGAGGCCGGGCCGCCGGACCGCCACCCGTTCATCCACATTCCGGCCGGCTTCATGAAGACGCTGACGAACCCGGCGGTGAACTGGCTCTATTCCGCCGAACCGGGCGAGTGGACCGGCGGCCGGCGCATCCACGCGCCGCGCGGCAAGACGCTCGGCGGCTCCAGCTCGATCAACGGCCATATCTACAATCGCGGCCAGCGGCTCGACTATGACGGCTGGGCGCAACTCGGCAATCGCGGCTGGGGCTAT
>JAJEAZ010000004.1 GCA_022824105.1 Alphaproteobacteria bacterium | reverse complement strand
CTTTCGGCGTTTCTGCAGAAAGCGACCGGCTGGGGGCCGAAAAAGCCCCCGGCGTGAGCAAGCGCGAGAGGTGCGTGCGCCGTCTCGCGCGCGCAATCAGGCGCGCGAACCGCGCCGGCGCCGACACCCGCCCGCGCCCGCACGCGAAACGCGCGCAAAACAGGGACGCCCCGTCCCGCCCCTTGGCCTGGAAGGAGGCACCGATGACCGCAACCGATCCCCGCCCCGCCCCGGCGGCGATGCCGGCCGCAAGGTTCACGCCCGTCGCCCCGGACGGCGCGTCAGCGCCGATCCGGGGCCCAGCCTCGGTTCTGGCGGCAGCCCTGGATCGGGGGAGCCTGTCCCCGCGAAGGCGGGGAGGGCAGGCTCCGGTGGTTGAACCTGTTCTCCACCGGCTGCGGCGGCACAGGGGGCCATGGTTGGACCCCGGCTTCCCCGCTCGGAGGCGGGGACAGGCGGGGGCCGGGGTGACGAAAAGGGGAACCGGCCATGACGGCAGCGAGGACAAGTTCAAGGCATGGCGCGAACGCCAGAGGCAACGCGAGGAGCGCGAAAAGCAGGAGGTCGCCGGGCGCGCCCATGACAAAACATGACACACCATGACATTCCATGACACTTCCGCAGGGGTCCCCGCCGCGCACGCCCCCGACCGCCGTCCCGGTCCTCCTCTCGTCATGCCCGGACTTGTTCCGGGCATCTCCATCGGGGCCATTGCGGCGGCGGCAACGGATGCCCGGAACAAGTCCGGGCATGACGGAGGGGGAAAGCGCAAGAGGCGCGCGGACCTCCGGTCGCGGGAGGGTGGTCACGACAAAAACATGACATTTCATGACATCCCCGCAGGGGTCTCCGCCGCCGCCCCGGCCCTCCTCTCGTCATACCTCTTCCGTCATGGGTTCCGGGCAACGACCGCGGGTATGAACCGGCCAATTGCGCGTGCGAGCGGGCGGCCATTTACAGCGCCGGGGGGCGCTGATAGGTTCCGCGCCTTCCGGGGGGAGAGGGGCGGCGGGACGCATGAAGGTTATTGCAGGCAACAGCAATCGACCGCTCGCCCAGGCGATCGCCGACTATCTGGAAGTGCCGCTGACCGCGGCCAGCATCCGGAGTTTCTCCGACAAGGAAGTCTTCGTCGAGATCGAGGAGAACGTCCGCGGCGAGGACGTGTTCCTGGTCCAGTCCACCTCCTTCCCGGCCAACGACACGCTGATGGAACTGCTGGTGGCCATCGACGCGCTGAAACGGGCCTCGGCGCGCCGGATCACCGCCGTCATCCCCTATTTCGGCTACGCCCGGCAGGACCGCAAGACAGGCTCGCGCACGCCGATCTCGGCCAAGCTGGTCGCCAATCTCATCACCACGGCGGGCGCCCACCGGGTGCTGACCATGGACCTCCATGCCGGCCAGATACAGGGCTTCTTCGACATCCCGACCGACAACCTGTTCGCCGCGCCGGTGTTCGCGGCCGACCTGAAACAGGTGTTCCACGATGAGGCGCTGGTTGTCGTTTCGCCCGATGTCGGCGGCGTCGTGCGCGCCCGCGCGCTCGCGCGCCGTCTTGACAGCGAGCTTGCAATCATCGACAAGCGCCGCCCGCGCGCCGGCGTTTCCGAGGTGATGAACATTATCGGCGAGGTCGGCGGGCGGCGCTGCGTCATATTCGATGACATCGTGGACAGCGCCGGCACGCTGTGCAACGCGGCGGTGGCGCTGATGGAGGAAGGGGCGAGCGCCGTCTCGGCCTATGTCTCGCACGGCGTGCTGTCGGGCGGGGCGGTGGACCGGGTCACGGCGTCGCCGCTGGACATGCTGGTGACGACCGACAGCATCGAGGCGACGCAGGCGATGCAGGAAGCGGAGAATATCCGGCAGATCGCCATCGGGCCGCTGCTGGGCGAGGCGGTGTTGCGGATTACCCAGAGCCGGTCGGTTTCGAGCCTGTTCAACTAGGCCGGCCCGGAAAAGGAAGAAGAACGGAAGATCATGAGCGAAAACGCCACTCTCGCCGCATTGCCGCGGCAGGACGCCGGCACGGGGCCGGCGCGGGCGCTGCGCCGCGAGGGCCGGGTGCCGGCCATCGTCTATGGCGGCGCCAAGGACCCGGAGATGGTGTCGGTCGAAGACCGGCGGCTGCGTTGGCTGCTCGGGCGCGGCGGCTTCACGGCGACGCTCCTCGACCTGGAGATCGAAGGCTCCGGCCGCGAGCGCGTCATTCCGAAGGAGGTGCAGCGCCATCCGGTTACCGACCGTCCGCTGCATGTCGATTTCATGCGCGTCTCGGCCGCGTCCGAACTCCAGGTCCGGGTGTCGGTGTCGCTGCTGGGCCAGGAGGACTGCGTCGGCCTGCGGGCCGGAGGCGTGCTCGCCGTCGCGCAATACGACATCGAGGTCGTGTGCCGCGCGGACAGCATCCCGGAAGCGCTGGAGATCGACATCGCGGCGCTGGAGATCGGCAGCGGCATCCGGCTTTCCGATGTCGGGCTGCCGGAAGGCGTGCGCCCGGCCGGGGATGACGACCTGTTGATCGTTTCGGTCTCGGCGCCTGCGGGCGGCCTGGACGAAGACGAGGAAGGCGAGGACGTCGAGGAAGAGGGGCAGGAGGGCGAAGCGGAAGGCGGCGGGGAGCCTGCTTCCGACTGATCGCCCGGGCGGAGGAGGCCGTCTGCCGTGCAACTCTTTGTCGGGCTCGGCAATCCGGGCCCCAAATATGCCCGACACCGCCACAATGTCGGCTTCATGGCGGTGGACGCCATCGCCCACCGGCACGGCTTCCCGGCCTTCCGCAAGCGTTTCCGCGGACTGGTCAGCGAGGGCCGGCTGGGAGACGAGCGGGTCGCGCTGCTGAAACCGCAGACCTTCATGAACGAGTCCGGCCGCGCGGTGGCCGCGGCGATGCAGTTCTACAAGGCCGGTCTTGCCGAGATCGTCGTGTTCCACGACGAGCTCGACCTGACCGAGGGCAAGCTGCGGGTGAAGCGTGGCGGCGGCTCGGCGGGCCATAACGGGCTGCGCAGCATCGACCGCCTCGTCGGCCCCGGCTACCGCCGCGTGCGCCTCGGCATCGGGCATCCCGGCGACGCGAGGCGCGTGACCGGCCATGTGCTGCACGCCTTCGCCTCGGAGGACGCCGGCTGGCTGATGCTGATGCTGGATGCGGTCGCGCGGTCGGCCGACCTGCTGGCGGCGGACGACGACGCGAATTTCATGAACCGGGTTGCGATTCTGACCCGCCCGGCGCCTTCCGCAACGGCTCCGGAGTCCTGACGGCGCATGGGCTTCAAATGCGGCATTGTGGGGCTGCCGAATGTGGGCAAGTCCACGCTCTTCAACGCGCTGACGGCGACCGCCCAGGCGCAGGCGGAGAACTATCCCTTCTGCACGGTCGAACCCAATGTCGGGCGCGTCGCCGTGCCGGATGCCCGGCTGGAGAGCGTCGCCGGCCTTGCGGGGGCGCCGCGGGTGCAGCCGACGTTCCTGGAGTTCGTCGACATCGCCGGGCTGGTGCGCGGCGCCTCGCGCGGCGAGGGGCTCGGCAACCGCTTCCTCGCCAATATCCGCGAGGTGGACGCCATCGCCCATGTGCTGCGCTGCTTCGAGGACGGGGGCGTGACGCATGTGGAAGGCGGCATCGATCCGGTGCGCGATGCCGAGACGGTCGAGACCGAGCTCATGCTGGCGGACCTCGAAAGCCTGGAGCGGCGCTTCGACCTGGCGAAGAAGCGCGCGGCGGCGGGCGACGAGGACCAGAAGGTGCTGGCGCGCACGATGGCGCCCGTGCTGGCGGCGCTGGAGGCGGGCAGGCCGGCGCGCAGCGTCGCCTTCGACCGCGACGACGACCGGGCGGCCTTCGAGGGCCTGCAGCTGCTGACCGCCAAGCCGGTGCTCTATGTCTGCAATGTCGGCGAGGCGGATGCGGCCTCCGGCAATGAATGGTCGCGGCTGGCGGCGGCGCGCGCGGCCCGCGAGGGCGCCGAATGCGTCACCGTCTCGGCCGCCGTCGAGGCCGAGATCGCCATGCTTGCCGATGCCGGGGAACGTGCGGCGTTCCTGGAGACGCTCGGCCTGGAGGAGTCCGGGCTCGACCGCGTGATCCGGGCGGGCTACCGGCTGCTCGGCCTGATTACCTTCATCACCGCCGGCCCGAAGGAGGCCCGCGCCTGGACGGTGACCGCCGGCGCCACCGCGCCCGAGGCGGCCGGCCGCGTCCACACGGATTTCGAGCGCGGCTTCATCCGCGCCGAGACCATCGCCTATGACGACTATGTGGCCTTCGGCGGCGAGCGCGGCGCAAAGGAAGCCGGGCGGATGCGCGTGGAGGGCCGCGACTATGTGGTGCAGGACGGCGACGTCCTGCTCTTCCGCTTCAACCTGTAACGCGAATGTGTCGGTGTCTTGACAAATGGTGCTTGATGCTTAAGCATCACGCATCACTCTAAGCTTTTTGAGGCAGCGGCCATGCGCACCACGCTCAATATCGACGACGACCTGCTGCTCGCGGTCAAGGAAATCGCAAGGCGCGACACCAAATCCGTCGGCGGGGCGGTATCCGACCTGCTGCGGCAGGCGCTTGCGGACGACGCACCGCCGGGGCTGGCGGAGGCGCAGGCACCGTTCGGGGCAGAGGAGTTCGGCTTCCGCCCGTTCCCGGCGCGCGGCGGCGTCGTCACCAACGAGCTGATCGACCGGCTCCGGGAGGAAAGCGGCGGCTGATGCGCGCCCTGCTGGATGTCAATGTGCTGATCGCGCTGCTCGACGCCCAGCATCTCCACCATGAACCGGCCTGGCGCTGGTTCCGGGACAATGCCTGGCACGGCTGGGCCACCTGCGCCGTTACGCGCAACGGGTGCATACGGGTCATGTCGCAGCCGGCATATCCGGGCAACCTGCCGCCGCGCGCAGTCGCCGACCGGCTGCGCACGGCCGTCGCCGGAGACCGCCACCGCGCCTGGGCGGACGATGTGAACCTTCTCGACCCGGGCACGATAGACTGGCGCCATGTCTTCGGCCCCCGGCAGATT
>JAJEAZ010000199.1 GCA_022824105.1 Alphaproteobacteria bacterium | reverse complement strand
GCCGTGGCGATGACGGTGCGCAGGACGGCGAAGTCGTCAGCGTCGCGCCGGGAGCGGAAGCCGCCGGAGATTTTCTGGCGCAGTTTCATCATGCGCAGGTCGCGCTCGGCCTCGTTGTTGGTGAACGGGATTTCCGGGTCGGCGAGGAAGCGCAGCGTCTCGTCAGCGCGCCGATGCAGGCGCAAGACGAGATTGTGGCCCTCGGCCCCGCCTCGGCTTCCCGCACCGCCCGGGCGAGCGCAGCGGCGGCAGGTCCTCATGGAACTTCATCGCCCCGACAAGCAGCGTGTCCCAGGTCCGCTCGAAGCGCGCCCGCAATCGCTCCGGAACCGCAATCCCCCGCGCCCGCGCCGCCCGCGCCACACGCCATGCCCGGCGCAGAAGGCGCTGAACGCGCCCCGCCCACGCCTCCTTGTCGAGATCGGCCACGGCCTGCAGCTCCCGAAGGTGGTGCGCATTGCAAAGCGCGTGCTCCACACCCGCCATCGGCCAGTAGCATTGCCAGTGGTCGTGCACCGCTATCCCCGACACGCCCTCGGGCACCGCGCCCCGCTTCTCCGTCACACGATAAGACGCAAGCAGCGGCGTGCTCATCACATGAAGCCAATGCGTGCGGCCCCCGACCCGAAGCCCGGTCTCGTCCAGATGCTTCACGCGCGCCCCGACCGCCGCAAGCGTCTCTATATGCTCGCCCGCCGCCCGCAGACGATCCGCAGCGCGGCGGCTCATCGACCCCAGCGTCGCCGGCGACACAGGCGCCCCGAACAGCACCGACAGGACCTCCGAAAGGCGACGCTCCGGCAGGAACTGCGCATGACGCAGCCACACCGCAAAGGCCGAAAGACGAGGCCCATACTGCACCGGAGCCCTCACCCCCGCAGGGAACGACGACCGCGTCACAACTCCGCAACGCCCGCAGCGGCACGCATGGCCGCGATGTTCCGTCACTTCCAGGGGACGGGGCTCGGGAAGGTCGAACACCTGGCGCGCAACCGGCGCCCCCGCAAAGGCCGCGCCCGACAACGACGCCCCGCAGCCCCGGCATACTTCCGGAACGTGGACCTCAACAAAGTCCGGGTTCGCTGTCCGGCAAAGCGTATGACCCTTGTGCCCCGGCTGACCCCCCGGCTGGCGGTCCGTCTTGCCCCGCAAGCTCCGCGTGCGGCGCTCCGATGCAGGCTTCTGCAACCCGTCGCTCGACGGCGGCTTGCCGCTGTTCCCGCTGTTCAGACCAAGACGGCGCTCCAGTTCCCCGATCCGATCACCAAGCCGCGCGTTCTGCTCCCGAAGCCACGCATTCTCCAACTCAAGACGCGCGATCTTCTGCCCGGAAGTCTCGGACCCCGACACTCTCAACGGGTCAAACGGCTCGGAACGACGCATCCACAGGTTGACTCATTTTTCGATTCCACCGTCAACCCCCCTCCTGGCCAGTTACGACAATTCATGACATCCTCGTAGAGTGGGCGCGGGCGGCTTTCGCGGCTATAAGCCCCGGCAGGCGGCGAGCGAAGAGGCGCGGGGGCGCATGAAGAATCTCTGGTCCGACCGGGAGGCGGAGGCGGCGGTGGCCCGCTACGGCGCGGACGGCGTCGGCCGGGACCTGGCGCTCCGGGTCTATACGACGCGGCTGCTCGGCAACGAGCCGCGCCTGGTGCTGCATGGCGGCGGCAATACTTCGCTCAAGACGCGCATGACCGACCTTGCCGGCGACGAGGTGGAGGTGCTTTGCGTCAAGGGCTCGGGCTGGGACATGGGACGCATCGAGCCGCCCGGCCTGCCTGCCGTCCGGCTGGCGCCGCTCCGGCGCCTCCGGCAAAGGGACGCGCTCTCCGATGAGGACATGGTGGCCGCGCACCGGGCCAACCTGCTCGACCCGGCCGCGCCCACGCCCTCGGTCGAGACCCTGCTGCACGCCTTCCTGCCGCACCGCTATATCGACCACACCCACGCCAACGCCGTGCTGGCGCTGACCGACCAGCCGGACGGGGCGGCGCTCTGCCGCGAGGTCTTCGGCGAAACGGTCGTGCTCGTCCCCTACATCATGCCGGGCTTCGCGCTCGCCCGGAAAGCGGCGGAACTGTTCGAGGAGAAGCCCGGTTGCGAGGCGATGATCCTGCTGAACCACGGCGCCTTCACCTTCGGCGAGACCGCGCGCGAGGCCTATGAGCGCATGATCGGCCTCGCGGACCGCGCGGAAGCTCATCTGGCGAAGGCCCCGGCGAAGGTCTTCGCAAGCGCGGCGCTGCCGGAGCGGTCGGCAGGGCCGGAGGAGATCGCGCCGCTGCTGCGCGGCCTGCTCGCCCGGCCTGCGGAAAACCCGGACGGCGAGCCGATGCGTTTCGTGCTGGCCTTCCGCGGCGGCGCGCATATCCGGCGTTTCGTGGACGGCGCGGAGGTCGCCCGCTACGGGCTTGCCGGCACCGTCACGCCCGACCATTCGCTGCGGGTCAAGTCCTGGCCGGCGCTGCTGCCGGCGGCGCGGGCGGGCGCGCTGGAGGCGTTCGCGCGGGAGGCCGGGGCGGCGATCCGCAATTTCGAGGCGGACTATCTCGCCTGGTTCGAGCGCGGCAATGCGCGCGCCGGCAACAGCCGCACGGCGCTGGACCCTGCCCCGCGCGTGCTGCTCGCGCCGGGCGTCGGCCTGTTCGCCGCGGGCCGGGACGCGAAATCGGCCGCCATCGCCGCCGACATCGCGGAGGCTGCCGTCGAGGTCATCACGGACGCTGAGCGCATCGGGCGCTTCGCCAGCATCGCCGAGGAGGACCTGTTCGACATCGAATACTGGCCGCTGGAACAGGCGAAGCTGGGCCGGGCCGCGCCGCCGCCGCTCGCGGGACAGGTCGCGGTCGTCACCGGGGCGGCGGGCGCCATCGGGCAGGCCGCCATGGCGGCCTTCCGCGCAGCCGGGGCCGAAGCGGTCGGCCTCGACCTGGAGGCAGGACCGGACATCCTGGAATGCGACGTGACCCGGCCGGAGGCGGTGGCAGCGGCCTTCGCCGAGGTCTGCCGGCGCCATGGCGGCGTCGATATCCTGGTCTCGAATGCGGGCGCAGCCTGGCAGGGGCGCATCGGCGAGGTCGGGGACGCGGAACTCAGGCGGAGCTTCGAGCTCAACTTCTTCGCCCAC
>JAJEAZ010000024.1 GCA_022824105.1 Alphaproteobacteria bacterium | reverse complement strand
GCGCCGACCTGCTGGCGCCGGGCGGCTGGCGCCGGCTGCACGAGGGCGGCCCGCCCTTCACCCTCTCCGACTACCGGGTGTTCGTCACCGCCTGCCTCGCCGGCGGGCCGGGCCCGGCCGCGGAGACCGCGCTCGGCGCCTTCCGCCGGGCGCTCGAAGGCACGCTCGCCTCGGCCGGCGCGGCGGCAAGGCGGCTGGAACCGGACGGGCTGCTGTCATTGGCAGCGGAACTCACCGCGCCCGATATCGCCGGACGTCACGACGGCGGGGACGGCGGCACCGAACGCCCGGTCCGGCGCTGGTCGCCCCGCGATCCCCTGCACGAACAGTGCGTCGCTCCCGGACGCGCGCTGACCGTGACCCCGCGCGGCCTCGCCTTCCACGATGCCGAAGGAGAAGACGTGGCCGTCCGGGTTCTCTCGGCGCTGGCCTTCCCGGAAGTGTGGCCCGGCTGGCGCGGCAATGCGCTGATCGGCGACTTCCACCGCGACTTCCTCCAGCCCGGCTGTCCGGTGCTGACCTGCCTCACCGTGACCACCGGCGACGCCGCCTCGGGCGAGCGGGCCTTCCTCAAGGCGGCGCGGGCGACCCAGCAGGCCGGCACCGGCATCGCCCGCTATCTCCCCGGCCTGCCCGAGAAGGCGCGCGACTGGCAGACCGTCACCGAACGCCTCAAGGACGGCGAACGGCTGGTCCGCGCCTGCTACATGGCGACGGTCTATGCGCCGCTGGATGCCCTCGACGAGGCCGAGCAGGCGGTGCGCGCCATCTATCACGGCCAGGGCTGGCGCGTCGGGGCCGAGCGCTACATGCAGCTCCCCTCCTGGCTGGCGTGCCTGCCCATGGCGTCCGCCGGCGGCCTCGACGCCGATCTCGAACGCATGGGCCGCATGAAGACCCTGCTCACGTCGTCGGCGGTCAACCTCGCGCCGCTCCACGGCGAGTGGCGGGGGCAACCGCAGAATCCCGACAACCCGCCCGCGCTCTTCCTGATCGGGCGGAGGGGCCAGCCGGCCGGCTGGTCGCCGTTCGCCAACGAGGCCGGGAACTACAATGTCGCCGTCACCGGCAAGTCCGGCTCGGGCAAGTCGGTATTGATGCAGGAGCTGGTGACGGGCCTGGTCGGCGCCGGCGGCGAGGCCGTGGTGATCGACGACGGCAGGTCGTTCCAGCACACGGCGGAAGCATTGGGCGGGGCGTTCATCGCCTTCGGCAAGGACCCGGCCTGCCTCAACCCCTTCGCCATGATCGACGCCGGGACGGCCGAGCATGACGGCGATTACCGGGAAGAGTGCTTCGCCATGCTGGCCGGCGTCATCGGCCGCATGGCGCGGCGAAGGGGCTCGATCGACGACATCGAAGCCGCGCTGATCGCCGAGGCCATTGCCACTGCCTGGGACGAGGGCGGCAACGAAGCCGATCTCGGCAGCGTCCGGAAGAACCTCGACGCCCGCGACGACCGCCGGGCGAAGGACATGGCGACCGCTCTCGGCCCCTGGTGTCCGGGCGGGGCGATGGGGCGGCTCTTTGCCGGTTCGCACACGCCGGCGCTCGACCGGGCGCTCACCGTGTTCGAGCTCGCCGAACTCAAGGGACGGGGCGACGTCCAGGCGGTGGTGCTGATGCTGGTGGTCTTCCTCGCCACCCAGCGCATGTATCACGGCCCCCGCACCCGGGCGAAGGCGATCGTCATCGACGAGGCCTGGGACCTGCTTTCGGGCGAGGACAGCCGCGCATTCCTCGAAGGCGCCGCGAGACGCGCCCGCAAATACCGCGGCGCGCTGATTACCGGCACCCAGTCGGTCAACGACTATTACGCCAATCCGGCGGCACGGGCGGCCTGGGAGAACTCGGACTGGGTGATCTTCCTCGCCCAGAAGGACGAGTCGGTCGAGTTGCTCAAGCAGGAGAAGCGCATCCATTGCGACCCCGGCATGGAGCGCGCGCTGAAGAGCCTGACCACTGCCGACGGGCGTTATGCCGAACTGGTGCTGCACGGCCCCGACGGCTGGCGCGTGGCGCGGCTGGTGCTCGATGCGTGGTCGGTGGCGCTGTTCTCCTCGCGCGGCCCCGCCTTCGCCGCGGTTGAAAACCTCAAGGCCGAGGGGCTCTCCACCGTCGAGGCCATCGACCGTCTCGCCGGGGACGGCGCACGCGCCCCTGCCGGACATTCCGCAACCACCGAACGAAAGGGAGAGACCGCATGACCGTGAACCCAGCCGGCGCGAAGCCGCGGGCGCCGCTCACCTGGCCGGGCGATCCGGAGGACGTGACGGCCGAGGACATCGACTTCGAGGCGCTGGCCCATGTGCTGGCGAATACCTGCCGCCGGGGCGGGTGCTGCCGGCAGTATCACTCCATCGCCGCCCATGCCGTGATCGTCTCGGAGGAGATCGCCGCGCTGGACGGGCTGGAAGACGAGGACCGGCGGACGCTGGCGCTGCACGCGCTGATCGCCGGCGCGGCCTCGGCCTGGCTCCGGGGGCGGTTGCCGGACTCGCAGCGCGCGGCGGACCGGACGGCGAAGCTCGCTACCGGGATCGAGACCGCGGTGCGCCAGGCGGCGGGGCTCGATGCGGTGCTGGAGGAAGAACATGGCGAGTTGCTCCGGTTCGTCACGCGCATGGCAGCGGCAACCGAAAGTCGCGACCTTCTCGATGAGCCGGCGGTTGGCGCCGGCGTCGCCTTCCCGCCGCTGAAACGCCGTATCCGCAGCATCCCGCCCGACAGGGCGGCGCAGGCCTGGCTCGCCCGCTTCTGCGCGTTGGCGGGAGACAGGATCGCGACCGCAGCTCCCGGTGGCGGCGATCCGGCGAAGGACGTGGCGGATGCCTCGGCATCCTGACACCTCCTGGCCGGTGCTGGTCTCGGCCGTGCTGCTCTCGGGTGCGGTGGCGGCGGCGGTCGCGGCCGGGGTGCTCCGCTACGGCATGGAGCCCGCGCCGCGTATCGCCGGCGTCCGCCTCGCGGAGATCACGGCGGACTACACCGCGCGCGCCGTTACGGCGGGAGCGACAGCGGAGGACGTGCGCGTCTGGGGCGTTGCGCTGGAGGCCGCCCTCGACCGGGTGGCGGCGCATCATGGCGTCGTGCTGCTGCCCGCCCGTGCCGTGGCTGCCGGAGCGGCGGACATGACGCGGCAGGTCGAGGACGTGCTGGCGGCCATCCTCGCCGGGCACGGGTCCGGGGCGCCGACGGTCTCGGGCGGAGAGCGGCCGTGACCGCGGAGCGCCCGATATTCAACCGGCGGGACGGCCGGCTGCGCCGCCGCAAGATCGGTCTTGCGGTCATGGCCGCCCTGGCCGTCCTTTGGCTCGCCGCGGCCTCGCGCGTGCATGTCAATGCGAGCTGGTCCGACGAAGCCTGGGGCTACGCCGCATTCCCGCTGTTCGGCGAGGCTCCGAAGATCGGCGACCGGGTGCTGTTCGAGCCGCCCGCCGGGATCGCTGCCCGGGTTCCCTACCTCAAGACCGTGCGTGGCCTGCCGGGCATGGCTGTCACGCTCGGGACGGACAGAACGGTCTTTCTCGATGGGGTTGCTGTAGGCCGGGCCAAGACCCATGCGCTGGACGGGCGGCCGCTCGCGGCGATCGCGCCGGGCGTCATCCCGGACGGCCATTACTTCCTGTATGCCGATCATCCCGACAGCCACGACAGCCGCTATGCCGAAATCGGCCTGGTGCCGCGCGCCCGCATTCTCGGCCACGCCGTGGCCCTGCCCGACCTGCCCTGGATCGGCCTGAAGGGACCGCTGGTCGGGCCGGAGGATACTCGCCGCGGTGCGCTGCCGGAGGTGCAGCGATGACGCGCCTCGCCGCCTTCTTGTTCGCCGCGACCCTGGCGGCCCTGCCGGTCTCGGCGAAGGACCTCGGCGTGCGCGGCGCGACCTGGCCGGTGGCCGAGCCCGACCTGCTGGAAGAGATCGAGGCGCGGCTCGTCGAGATGCAGCGTTCCGGCGAGCTGGCGCAGCTGGAGCAGGAAGCCCGTGATCGCGCCCGGCGGAAGCTGGAGGAGCCGGAGCCCGTACCGGGCATCGCGCCGGCACGGGACCATCGCAGCCGCCTCGTCGATCCGTCCATCGCGGTTGCAAGGGATATCCGCACGCCCGACGGCGTTCTCATCGCCGCGGCCGGAACGCGGGTCAACCCGCTGGAGCGGCTGGCGCTGACGCGCGACCTGATCTTCGTCGACGGCCGGCGTCCGGCCGAGATCGCCTGGGCGCTCGCGCATGCGCGGCCCGCGAAGATCGTGCTGCTCGCCGGCCGGCCGCTCGACCTGATACGCACGCATCGCCGGCCCTTCTTCTTCGATGCCGCCGGGCGCCTCGCCGAACGCTTCGCCATCGCGGCGACGCCGAGCCTGGTCGAGCAGGCCGGAACCTGGCTGCGCATCACGGAATTCCGCCTCGATGACGTGGACGGCACGGAGGCTCGCGGCGGAACACCGGACAGACAACGGGACGAATGAAGGAAGGGAGAAAACCGTGCTGAACATGAACAGGGCGACCTTGCTGGGCCATGCCGGGCGCGACCCGGAGATCCGCGACCTGAAGAACGGCGGCAAAGCGGCGACCTTCTCGCTCGCCACCGCCGAGGAATGGACCGACCGCGAGGGCAAGCCCGCCGAAGCCACGGAATGGCACCGGGTGGTGGTTTACGGCCCGGCCGTGAAGGCGGTCGAGACGATGCTGCGCAAGGGCGATCCGGTGATGGTAGAGGGCCGCATCGCGACCCGCAAATACAGCGACCGCGACGGCGTCGAGCGCAGCCTCACGGAAATCGTTGTCGCCGGACCGCAGGGCATGGTGAACATGCTCTCCTCGCGGCGCCCGGCGGAGGGCGGCTCGTCGGAGCCCCCGGAATGAAGCGCCGTTTCCTCTCCCCGGTCGTCGTCGCGCTCCTGGCCCTGCTCTGGTCAGGCCAGGCCGCGGCGCAGTCCTGCACCGGGCGGTTCGTCAACCCGATCTCGGATGTGTGCTGGGAGTGCCTGTTCCCGATCTCGATCGGCCCGCTCACCATCGGCAGTGTCGGCGGGGTGGTGGATACGCCCAATCCGGGCTCGCCGATCTGCTTCTGCGGCTCTCCCATCCCGCGCATCGGCCTGTCACTCGGGGTCTGGGAGCCGGCGCGCCTCATGGACGTGACCCGCGCGCCCTGGTGCTTCCCCAATCTCGGCGGCCTCACCATCGATCCCGGCCTGCCCGCCGCAAGGGGCCGCACCGGGTCCTCCGGCGGCGACGGCGCGAAGGGCTCGGTCTGGCATGCGCACTACTACATGTATCCGCTCTTGAGCTGGATCGGGGTGCTGCTCGATCTCGG
>JAJEAZ010000686.1 GCA_022824105.1 Alphaproteobacteria bacterium | reverse complement strand
GCGCACCGCGCGCCGGGTGCTGACCCTGGAGCGGGTGGAGGGCCTGCCGGTGGACGAGGTGGACGCGCTGCGGGCCGCCGGGCACGACCCCGACGCCATCATGGCGACCGCCGCCGAAATCTTCTTCAAGCAGGTGTTCCGCGACGGCTTCTTCCACGCCGACATGCATGCGGGCAACATTTTCGTCGCCCCCGACGGCGCCATCGTGCCGGTCGATTTCGGCATCATGGGCCGGCTCGACCGGCCGACGCGGGAATATCTGGCGGAAATGCTGCTGGGGTTCCTCTCGCGCGACTATGAGCGGGTGGCGGCCGTGCATTTCCGCGCCGGCTATGTGCCCGCCGACCAGTCGCAGGCGCTGTTCGCCCAGGCGGCGCGGTCCATCGGCGAGCCGATCCTCGAACGGCCGCTGAACGAGATTTCCGTCGCCCGCCTCTTGCGCCAGCTCTTCAGGGTTACGGCGCAGTTCCGCATGGAGACCCAGCCGCAATTGCTGCTGCTGCAGAAGACCATGCTGATGGCGGAGGGCATGGGCCGGCGGCTCAACCCCAATGTCAACATCTGGGAGATGGCGCGCCCGCTGATCGAGGAATGGATGCTCGACCGGATCCATCCCGTGCATCGCGCGCAGCGCGCGGCGGCGGAGCTGCGCGGGCGCTTCGAGCGCTTCTTCGTCACCATGGACCGGATCGACCGCGCGCTGGAGCGCATCGCGGAGGGCGAGACGAGCCGGCGGCGCGGCATCCCGGTCCAGATCCAGGGCCTTCTCGGCGGCCTCGCGCTGCTGATCCTGCTGGCGGCGATCCTGTTCGACTGAGCGCATAATCCGTTCGGGTTGAAGCGGACCCGCCCGCACGACCCCAATCGTCACCCCGGACGGAGCGAAGCAGCCTGCCCCGGACCCCGATCCCTACCGCATGCACACATCTCGGTCCGGTGACTTCGCAACGCACGCCTCCAACCGTCGCCCCGGCCCCCGAGCCGGGGCCCAGCCTCGGTCCTGGCGGCAGTTTCAGCGGTTGAGCCTGCTATCCACCGGCTGCGTCGGTGGCGCGAGTCAGGGATGGGCCCCGGCTCGGGGGCCGGGGCGACGGTTTCCGGTTCGGACCGGAACGCGGGCGAAGCCGCGAGCGCTTCCCCCACGGCCCCGACCGCACTAGATTGCCGCCCCATGCTGGACGGCAAACGCATTCTGCTGATCGTCGCGGGCGGTGTCGCCGCCTACAAGAGCCTGATCCTGGTGCGCCGGCTGCGCGAGCGCGGCGCGGCGGTGCGCGCGGTGCTGACGGCGGGCGGGGCGGAGTTCGTCACGCCGCTGTCGCTCGCCGCGCTCACCGAGGACAAGGTCTACCGCGACCTGTTCTCGCTGACCGACGAGAGCGAGATGGGCCATATCCGCCTCTCCCGCGAAGCGGACCTCGTCGTGGTCGCCCCGGCCACCGCCGACCTCATGGCGAAGATGGCGGCCGGCCTCGCCGACGACCTCGCCTCCACCGCCCTGCTCGCCACCGACAAGCCGGTGCTGGTCGCGCCCGCCATGAATGTCGAGATGTGGGGCCATGCCGCGACGCAGGCGAACATGGCGCTGCTGGAGCGGCGCGGCGTGCTGCGGGTCGGGCCGGGGGCGGGCGACCTTGCCTGCGGCGAGACCGGCGCCGGGCGCATGGCCGAGCCGGAGGAGATCGTCGCCGCCATAGAGGCCGCGCTCGCCGGCCGGGCGTCGGGGGCGCTCGCGGGCCGGCGCGCGCTCGTCACCAGCGGCCCCACCTGGGAGCCGATCGACCCGGTGCGCTACATCGCCAACCGCTCCTCCGGCAAGCAGGGCCACGCCATTGCCGGCGCGCTCGCCCGCCACGGCGCGGAGGTGGTGCTGGTGACCGGCCCGACGCACGAGCCGGACCCCGCGCATGTGCGGATCGAGCGGATCGAGACGGCGCGCGAGATGCTGGACGCCTGCATGGCGGCGCTGCCGGCCGACATCGCGGTCTGCGCGGCGGCGGTCGCGGACTGGCGGGTGCGCGAGGCCGCGGGCGAAAAGCTGAAGAAGGAGAATGGCGGCCTGCCGGCGCTCGAACTCGCCGAGAACCCCGACATCCTCCACCGGCTCGCCAGCCTGGACAACCGCCGCCCGCCGCTGGTGGTCGGCTTCGCCGCCGAGACCGAGAACGTGGTCGCCTACGCCCGCGAGAAGCGCCGGCGCAAGGGCTGCGACTGGATCCTCGCCAATGACGTCTCACCCGGCACGGGCACCTTCGGCGGCGAGCAGAACACGATCCACCTGATCGACGAGGAGGACCGGGTGGAGGACTGGCCGCCGGCCGCCAAGGCGGAGGTGGCCGAACGCCTCGCGCGGCGCATCGCGGACCGTTTCGCCGCCGGCGCATGACGGAGCCGGTCGAGGTCCGCATCCAGCGCCTGCCCCATGCGCCGGGCCTGCCGGAATACGCCACCGCGGGCAGCGCCGGCCTCGACATCGCGGCCGCCATTGCCGGGGACGAGCCGCTGGAGCTTGCCCCCGGCGCGCGCGCGCTGGTGCCGACGGGGCTCCGCCTCGCCGTGCCGGAGGGCTGGGAGGCGCAGATACGCCCCCGCTCCGGCCTCGCGCTCCGCCACGGGCTGATGCTGCCCAACAGCCCCGGCACCATCGATTCCGACTATCGCGGCGAGCTGCAGATCATCGTGCTGAACGCCGGCGCCGAGCCCGTCCGCATCGAACGCGGCATGAAGATCGCCCAGCTCCTCCTCAAACCGGCCCCCCGCATCGCCTGGCGCGAATGCGCCGAACTGGACGAGACGGAGCGCGGAGAGGGCGGCTTCGGCTCTACGGGGACGGGGTAGGCGGAAGCCCCGATGGCAGGCGGCCGCAGTTGACGGCGCGCCGCCGGGCGGCGTAGCTTTCGGACATGACAGCCGTCTTCGATACCCTGGCCGCCGCCGAGGCCCTGCAGGACGCCGGTATCAAGCCGGAGAAGGCAAAGGCCATTGTCGCAACCGCCCGCGACGCCGCCGGCGCGGGCCGCA
>JAJEAZ010000531.1 GCA_022824105.1 Alphaproteobacteria bacterium | reverse complement strand
GGTCGGCCGGGTCCTCAGGGAGGTGATGCGGCAGCTCGCAGCGGGAGAAGTGGGGCCGATCGTCCACAGCAGGTGGCCGCTGGCCGAGGCGGGGGCGGCATTGCGCTTCATGAGATCGGCCCGCCACACCGGCAAGATCGTCCTGACGGCGCCGCCGCTCGCGGGCGGCGGTCTGCGGCAGGACCGGTCCTACCTTGTGACCGGGGGTCTTGGCGGGATCGGGTGCGCGGTTGCCGAGTGGCTCGCCGAGCACGGGGCCGGGACGATCGTGCTGAACGGACGGCGGCCGCCGGACCCGGAGGTCGAGACGGTCATCGACTCGCTGCGCGAGCGCGGGTTCACGGTGCAGGTGGAACTTGCGGACGTGACGGATGCCGCCCAGGTGGACGCGATGATGGCGCGGGTGGGCGAGGAACTGCCGCCCCTCGGCGGCGTGATCCACAGCGTGGGGGTGCTGTCGGACGGCGCGTTGACGAACCAGAGCTGGGAGCGGTTCGAGACGGTGCTGTGGCCGAAGATACTGGGCGCCTGGCAGTTGCACCGCGCCACGATGGATCTCGACCTGGACCTGTTCATCCTCTTCTCCAGCCGGGTCGGCGTGATGGGCAATCCGGGCCAGGCGAACCATGCCGCGGCCAACGCGTTCCTGGATCAGCTCGCCGGGCACCGCCGGGCGCTGGGACTGCCGGGACAGGCCATTGCCTGGGGGGCGTGGTCGGAGATCGGCGAAGCGGCGGAACAGCGCGACCGGATCGAGCGCCAGCGGGCGTCGCGCGGCGGGCGCTGGTTTACCCCGCAGCAAGGCATGCGGGCGTTCGACCGGCTGGTGCGCCAGGATGTCACCAATTCCGTGGTGATGGCCATGGACTGGTCGGTGTTCGAGGAGGCTGTCGAGGAGCGGCCGCCCCTGCTCGAGGACCTGCTCTCCTCCGCCGACGATGCCGGGGCCGATGCGCCCGCCCTGGCGGATGACCTGATTTCCCGTGTCCGGGTGACGCCTGCGGGCGAACGCGAGAGCCTGCTGGTGACGTTCCTGCAGCAGGAACTGCAGGCGGTGCTGCGGCTGCCCTCGGCGCCGGAGCCCACGGTGGGATTCTTCGACCTGGGTATGGACTCGCTCATGGCCGTGGAACTGCGTAACCGGCTGAACCGCGCGTTCGCGGACACGTACACGGCATCGAACACGGTGGTGTTCGACTATCCGGACATCGCGGTGCTCGCCCGCCACCTGGTCGGGGAACTCGGCGATCTCGGCCCCGCACCTACACCCGCACCCCGGGCAGAGGCCGTATTTTCACTCGCGCCCCAGCCAGAGGCGGCGCCCGCGCCCGCGCCGGTGCCGCTCGCAGCTACGGAGCGGGAGGAGGAGCAGATCGCGGTCGTGGGCATGGCGTGCCGGTTCCCCGGCGCGCCTGACATCGACGCCTTCTGGCGCCAGCTCGAGGCGGGCATCGACGCGGTGACGGAGGGAAGGCAGGACGCCGGCCCCTGGAACGGGATTCTCGGAGACCCCGACGCAGATGAGACCATCTACCGGCGGGGCGGGTACATCGAGGGGCTGGATGAGTTCGATGCGGGTTTCTTCGGCATCAGGCCGATCGAGGCGCGGATGATGGACCCGCGCCAGGGGCTGCTGCTGGAGACGTGCTGGCAGGCGCTTGAGGACGCGGGCATGAACCCCGCCCCGCTCAAGGGCACCCGCACCGGGGTGTACGTCGGGCTGGGCGGCAGCGAATACCGGGACCTGGTCGCCGCCAGCGGCCAGGATGACAGCTACCTTGGCACCGCCCCGAGCGTGACCATCGGGCGGGTCGCCTTTGCGCTCGGCCTCATGGGTCCGGCCGTGCCGCTGGACATGACCTGCGCGTCATCGCTGGTGGCGGTGCACCAGGCCGCCGCAAGCCTCCGGGAGGGCGAAGTGGACATGGCCCTGGCCGGGGGCGTGCACGCGGCGCTCTCCCCCCGGATCTCGAAGTTCATGGCAGACTACGGCATGCTGTCGCGAACCGGCTTTTGCCGAACCTTCGATGCAGCCGCGGACGGCTTCGTCCGCGGCGAGGGCTGCGGGGTGGTGGTCCTGAAGCGGCTCCGCGACGCCGTGGCGGACGGCGACCGCATCTGGGGCCTGGTACAGGGTTCGGCGGTGAACCAGAACGGGGCGAGCGCCGCACTGACGGTGCCGAACGGTACGGCGCAGGAACAGGTGCTCGAGGAGGCGCTCTCCCGGGCCGGGGTGCCCCCTGCCGAGGTGGACTACCTGGAGGCGCATGCGACGGGGTCCCAGCTGGGCGACCCGATCGAGGTGCGCGCATCGGCCGCCGTGTACGGCAGGGGACGCGCGGCGGACCGCCCGCTGCTGCTCGGCACGGTGAAGACGAACATCGGCCACCTGGAGGCGGCGGCCGGCATCGCTGGCCTGATCAAGGTCCTGCTGGCGATGAAGCACGGGGTGATTCCGAAACACCTGCATTTCGATCACCCCAGTCCGGAGATGCCGTGGAACGAACTGCCGGTACGGGTGACGTCGGAGACGACAGCGTGGCCGCTCAGTCCCGATCATCCTCCCCGGGCGGGCGTGAGCGCCTTCGCGCTCTCGGGCACCAACGCGCACCTGGTGGTAGAGGGCTATGGATCACCGCAGTCCCCCGAGGAAGGGGATGCCGTTAGCCATTCCCCTGCGGGCATCTTGAGACGCGTGGAAGCTTCCCTGCCGGAGTCGGTCCCGGGGCCGGCGGCGGAAGAGCTGCCCACCCGGCGGATGCGGTTGCTGCCGCTGTCGGGCAAATCCGACGATGCGCTGCGGGCACTCGCGGGGCAGTATCTTGCCTGGCTCGACGACCGCGCCGGGGCGCTGGCCGAAGGCGATGCCCCCGGGCCCGTGCTGTCGGACATGGCTTGGACGGCGGGCGCGGGACGCAGCCATTTCCCGCACCGTGCCGGCATCCTGTTCGGGGACGCCGAATCCCTGAAGGAGCAACTGACGGCGCTTTCGGAGTCCGACGGGAGCCACGGCCCCCCGGCGGGCACGAAGGTGGCCTTCGCGTATCCCGGAGAAGACAGCCACTGGCCCGGCATGGGCGGAGAACTCTATGAAAGCGAGCCGGTGGTGCGGGCGGTCCTGGACCACCTGGACGGGGTGTTCCGCGAGGAGCGGGACGCCTCGTTGCTGGACGTGATGTTCGGCCGCTCCGGGGAACTCGGCGACCCGGCCTGGGCGCAGCCGGCCGTCTATGCGCTCGAATGCGCGCTCACGGCACTGTGGGCGAGCATCGGCATCCGGCCGGGCGTGGTGTTCGGGACGGGTTCTGGAGAGTGTTCGGCGGCGCAGGCGGCGGGGGTCCTGTCCCTCGAGGATGGCTTGCGTTTCGCGGCCCGGCGAGGATCCCTGATGGCAGCGCTGCAGGACGGGGACAGCCCGGATGCGGCGACGCTGGACGCACTGGAGGCGGCGTTCGCGGGAGTCGCGACGGCACCGCCG
>JAJEAZ010000171.1 GCA_022824105.1 Alphaproteobacteria bacterium | reverse complement strand
ACCGACACCGAAATACCGGGCTGGTAGCTCTCCGCCACGATCCGGCGCTTGCGCGCCTCGCTCCACCGGCGGCGACGGCGGCGAACCTGACCATCGCTCCCGGCGCCCGACTGCTCCGCTTCGTCCGACATCCGCGCAAGTGTCCACTTAGCCTTGATGGACACTTACGACGCGCGCCCACCCCTGAGCGCGAAATCTCCCCGATCCGCCGAAAAAGCGACAGGCGGTCTACGCCGAAGGCTTACGGTTAAAGCGCGTCCTGCGGTGACTGATCTCCTCGTTCCGGCGCGCCGTGGATTCGCTGGAAGGCGCGGCGACGAAGGCAAAGGAACGATCCGCTTTTCCTGCTCGAGGCTTGGAAAAGTGACGAAACAGACGGTGGGCGTCAGCGGCACGATCAATCCCATGCCATCAATCGCGCCAGCCCGGCCCGTGCGTTCTTCGAGAAGCGACCGGTCGAGGGCGACGATCTGCGTCGCGTTCGCGACCGAGTCTTTCGGCAGGCCCGTCATCGCCGCGCTCAACAGCACGTTTCCCGGTGCGTCCGCCCAGAGCAGATTGCTCGTGAGCGGAACGCAGACCGCCGTGGCCAGCCGGCTCCGGTTCAGCGCATCGCCCTGGACGACGACGACCCTACCGCTGCCTCCAAGATGCGGAGGCAATGTTCTGAGCGGGCGTTCAACACCTCGACTATACGGTGTAGAATCGGGTGATCGAGCCCGTTGGCGCGGGCGTCGTCGACGGTCTGGGCAAACGCGGCGGGTAACATTTCAGCCATGGTTCTTCCCATGTCAATGACGTCGGCGGACGGCAGGCGCACTTCCGTTGCAAACCTCGCCCAGTGGCGAGACTGAACCTCGTCGATCAAGTATTTCCCGCCGATCTTGGTGGCCATCTTCAGCCTCCTGAGATCTGTGTCGTAGGGCAAGATGCTTGCCACGTCGTAGAGAGGTGCAAGGCGACTGCGGCCGCGGGGGCCGATCAGCATGGAGAAGTTCTTTGCGTGCGCGTCGGTGCCACCGATGATCCAGTTCAGCATGATGGCACGCGCGAAGGTCCGCGCATCGTCGCCGGGTTCTCCTGAGTGTGTCCAGATCGCTTCGCTCAGCTCGGCGCACCCGGGGCCGCCCTCATTCTGATATTTCTTCGTCGGGGGAAGCCCCAGGACTTGGCACATGTCTTCCTGGTGAAGGCGACGGATCGATCCGGGGAGCCTGATTCGGTCGTAGCGTTCCACGATGATTGCCGTTTCATCCGCGAATCTGCGTACTTCCGAGCGTGCTGCGGGCAATCCGAGTGCCCGGGCAAGCGTCAGGCAAAGGTGTTCGTTTTCGGCGTGACCGTCGAGCCCTTCGATGGGCGGTTTCAGGATGTGGGTGGTTGGCGTCGGGCCACTGGGCACCCCCCAGCGCTGACCGTCGAAGAGAAGCGCCGTCTTCGGCTGCGCGCCGGCCAAACTGAACTGGCCGGCATCGCGCGCCATGCGCCACGCCGCCTGATCTTGTCTCAGGACACGCAGGCGCTCGGCGATATCGGTTTCGGTCAACCATTCGATCTGCTGGTCATCGTCCTGGAGAACATCATCGACCCTGTCCGGTCGTACCAGTTGGATGGCGCCGGGGCAGTCCTCGCCAACTGCACTGAGCAATGCAAATGCGTTGCGGGGCGATACATGAAACCGCTGTCCCCAGCGGGCCAGGATGACTTCATTGTCGGGAAGCAGCCCCCACAGCCAAGGCTCGATCCTGGCGTGCTCATGTTCGGCGACCACGAGCGGCATCGAGAGGGAAAGTGGATAAGCTGCATCCATGGACCGCCAGCGGTCGTCGTAGACGAACGAGAGGCGGCCACGCTGATCGCGCCGGATCGCTCCCATGGTCCGGCGATCGGCAATCACGACCAAGATCTCGGTCATTTTCGATCTGACCGGGCGGCTTTCACGATGGCATCGATATCGAGAGGCGATATGCCGTCGCTCGAGGGAAGCAGGCGATCGTCAGGATCGATCGTCAATGGGAGGTTCAGGGCGGAAAGGGTACGGAGAACCAGACTAAGCTCGGCACGGGGCTTGCCGTGCTCCATGGCCACGACCCATTGCCGTCCGACTCCCACCTTGCGGGCGAGTTCGGTTTGGCTCAGCTTGAGCTTGCGGCGTCGGTCGCGAATTGCCAGACCGAGGTCCAGCGGGGTACGGATTTGCATGATGGCCCCGATGTCGTCGAACGCCAACATCATATAAATGTCGTCGAGCAGCGACAAGCCTAAAATGTCCGCGATCGGCGACTCTCGCAAATGTCTGCGATCAACGACACATTAGGGGGCTACGAAACCTCTTAGCGCGGCGATCAAGACCGAGAACACGCAACATCCCCGAGCCCGGCCCGGAACGCTTCCGCGAAGTCGCGCAACCGACCCTCCAGCCTGCGGCTATGGGATCATGCGTCAACCTGGGGCAGACGGCGCGCGGTGACAGCCCGACGCCTGTCGGTGCCGCCACGATGTCCTCGGCCGGGTCGCCCTGAGCCAGGTATGGGGGCTGACGCCGTTCAGTTTCGCCGTCTCGATCGGCGAACCTCCCGTTCCAGCGCCCTGAGCGACTGCCCTCCAGCCCGAGCGAAGGGCAGATAGCCAACTGGTCGAGGATGACAGAGTCGCTGCCGATGACCTGCCTGGCGGTACGATCCTGCCGGACCAACGGCCCCGCGTCGACCGTGACCCCGGTAAGAAACGCGGGTTAGGTCCGGATCAGGCACGAATGAGGTAAGAGTTTGATCGACTGCCCGCGTGACGGGCGCGATTTTACACGGACTCCTCTCCGCCGAAGACGACAATGGTGCCGTCTCCATGGTAGGTTGCGAAGGACTGCGAGAGCGCATATGCGATGAACAATGCCAGCATGAAGTTGTAGTAAATTGCAAACAATTTTGTAGCTTGTTCATTGCATTTCACTACACACCTAATTGGCTGCAAGGTTGCTACAAATATCATAAGCTTACTGCATGTCCATGTATGGCATGCCGATGATTTGTGGTGCCGGGCCCCGCAGTCTGCGGATGGTTGCGGCGGTGCGGAACAGCGTGCGAATTGGGCACGGTCTGCCGTTCCTTCCGGGGTACGCGCGATGAGCGGCGCCGATCCTGTGGCGACCGGCGGCGGCAACGCAAGGTCGCCGTCCGCGGGCACGGGCTGTCACTCCGGCGACGGGCGGCCGCTTCCCTGGCTGTTGGGCCAGAAAGTCTCGGTTCCCGAGCGAGTGGCCGGCTATCTCGACCGCGCAGAGCTGGTGGACCTCGCCTTGCCGACCCGCCGGCGTCTGACGGTAGTGCAGGCGGCTGGCGGGTTCGGCAAGACGACCCTGCTTGCCGAGTGCTGTCGCCGGCTGCGCAAGGACGGGGTGCGTACCGCCTGGGTTTCCGTGGACGAGCAGGATGAGCCTGGCGTTCTCGACACCTACATCGCCTACGCCTGCCAGACCGCCATGGCAGGCGCAGCCGCAGCGTTGGAGGGCCTTGCGACATCGGATTTGGGCCAGCTGACGGGCGGGACGGAACGCCGTTTCTGGATTGCGTTGCGCGAGGTCGCGGACCTCAGGGAGCCGTTCGTACTGGTTTTCGACGAGCTGGAGCGTCTGGAGAATCCCGAATCGGTGGCGCAGCTGGAGCTGTTGCTGAAGCACGGCCCGCCCAATCTGCATCTCGCATTCGCATGCCGGGAGCTTCCCGCCGGCGTGAACGTTACCGGTGCCGTGCTGGAGGGCCGCGCCGCGGTCCTGTCGGCCGACGACCTGCGGTTCTCCCGCTCCGAAGTGGCGGAGTTCTTCGACGGGAAGCTCTCCGGAGATTGCCTGGAGGCGCTGATGTCGGAGTCGGCGGGCTGGCCGTTCGCGCTCAGGATTTCCCGCAACGAGATGGCCGGCGGCGGGCGGGGGGCCGCACGCGTATCGCAGGACTTCGTCGAGAACTGGATGGAATCGCGGCTCTTCGCGGGGATCGGGGCGCAAGACCGGGAATTCCTCCTCGATATCGGCCTGTTCGAGTGGATCGACGCGGCCCTCCTCGACGACGTGCTGGAGCGCAGCGACGCGATGCGTGCTATCGGCACAATGCCGGTCCTGACAGGGCTGCTGGAGCCGGTTCGCGACGGCGCGATGGATGTCTGGCGGCTGCATCCGTTGATCCGGGAACATTGCATCAGGCGGCGCTACCGGGAAACGCCGCAGCGGTTTCGCGCCGTCAATCGGCGGATTGCCGAGGCGCTTGCCCGCCGGGGCCAGACGGCATCCGCCATGCGGCACGCCAGGGAGGCCGGGGAGCCGGCGCTCGCGGGCGAAATCATGGAGCGCGCGGGCGGCGTGCGCCTGTTGAGCCGGGAAGGACTGGTCCAGTTCCTCGCCGCCGAGCGTCGGCTGACCGAGGACGTCGTCGAGGCGCGCCCGCGGCTGGGGCTGGCGCGCTGCCTGGCGCTGATCGTGTCGGGGCGGATGGAAGAGGCGAAGGCGCGATACCGCCCTCTGGCCTCGCGCATCGGCCGCCTCGAGGAGGATGCCGGCGACGCCGCGCTGGAATTGGCGGCAGAGAATTGCGTAGTCCGCGGCTTGATCGCCATGTACGGCGGCGAGCACTTCGGTTCGGCGTCGATCCGGACCCATCTGGCCGAGACTGCACGGCTGGCGGAGTCGCCGTCGATCGATGCCCTGACCCGGGGCATCATGGAGTACGGCCTCTGCGTTGCGGGCGCTATGACCGCGAATTTCGAGACCGCGCTCGACCATGCCATGCGGGCGCGGCCGTACTTGCGCCAGAGTCGATACGCGACGCTGTATCTCGATGTACAGACTGGACAGATCGCCCTGGCGCAGGGCCGGACGAGGGACGCGGAGGCGCAGTACCGTCGCGCCGAGAGGGTCGCGCGGGAGCACTACGGGGACAACAGTCAGCCGACAGCGGTCTGCAATGTCCTGTTGCAGGAGCTTGCACTGGAATGCGGCCGGGCCCTGCCCCACGCGGCAGCCGCCGGCATTCCGGACGCGCTGACGACAGGCAGTTCGCCCATCCAGGCCTATGCAGCGGCCAGCGACACGATGCTGGCGCTGAAGCTCAGGGACGAGGGTGTCGAAAGCGCTCTGGAGTCCTCGGAGGCCGTATTGGGCTATGTGCGAGGCGCCCGGTTGTCGGCCCTTGCGAGGCATGCCTCGGCGCTCAGAGTGTCCCTGCTGGCGACGGCAGGGCGAATCGGCGATGCGGAAAGCGCCTGGAGATCGGACGATCTGCCGAAGCAGACAGCCGGCTGCCTGGACCTGGCAGGTCAGAGCTGGCGGGAAATGGAGGCACTGTCCTGCGCGCGGCTGCGTCTGATGATCGGGAGTGGGCGCTTCGAGGACGGCCGCGGCTTCGCCGGGGAGCTGCGCGAGTTGGCGGCGGCGAGGGGGCTGAGGCGGACGCTGATGCGCGCACTCGCCTTGTCGGTCGTGCTGGAGGTTCGCGCCGGCAGAACGGCGGCTCAACGTTTGGAGTCCTATCTGAAGCTGTACGCCGAGACACCCTACGCCGGGCCGCTGGTGCGCGAACGGGAGGACTGCGCGCAGGCCGTGGCCGCCTTCCTGGAAGCGGCCCGGGACGTCGGCAGCAAGGAAGCGGCGCAATCGCTCCTGGCCGCGATGGAGGGGGCCGGGATTTCGATGCAGCCGGCGCTGACCGCACGCGAGATGGAAGTGCTGCAACGGCTCGGAAAACGCCGGGACAAGGAGATCGCCGCCGAGTTGGGCCTCAGCGCCTTCGGCGTGCGCTATCACATCCGCAAGCTGTTCGCCAAGCTGGGGGTGCGGAAGCGGTCGGAGGCGGTGCGGCGCGCAAGGGAGCTGGTCTTGCTGCCCGGGGATTTCTGAGCAAACGCCACTCTGCCCGGAGGCCGGGCTGCGAGAGGTCGCCAGCGGCCGCATGGAGCCGGCTTGCAGCAACTGTGCCGGGCCATTGACGCGTCTCGTCGGAGCCAGGGCCCGCGCCGCCGCATCTCGCGGCGGTCGACGCCGCGATAGACCAGTGGCAGCGCCGCGTTTTCCAGCGCCGTCAGCTGCCCCAGCAGGTTGAACGACTGGAACACGAACCCGATGTTGGCGTTGCGGAAGGCCGACAATTCCCGGTCGCTCATGGTCGAAGGGTTCCCGCCGGTCGCCGATTGCTGTTATTCAGGCCTGCTATCGCAGCGTCGCCTACCTTATCCCGCTCCACGGGGCTCCGCCATGCCGTTTCGGCCGGCCTGCTGGGGCGAAAGGCAAAAAATCCTTGCTGTCAGCGACGATCGCGACAGCGGAACCGCGCCGGAGCCGTCGGCGAATGGCCACGGCTTCCTGGTACCCCGGACGCTCGAACCGAAGCGTGTCGGCCTCGAGGCCGGTTCGCTCGACGGCTGGACGCCCTGCAGCCTACCGCGCCAGCGCCTGCAGAATGGTCATGCCGAAGGAGCCGCCGGCCCGGATATATTCGCCCCTGCCTGCTCGCGGGATGACGCGGGGTTGCCCCGCCGGCCCGAGGCGCGCGCTTCAGGATCCGGGACGGGGTTCTTCCCGAGCGGGTTGTGGCAGCAGGGTCGGGTGCAGGGCGGTAAAGATCGAATCGAAGCTGCCCTCGCCGCCGCCGGCCTCAGCGAAGGCGGCGCTGGCCTGGCCGGCGGCAAGCCGCGGGGTTCCGTCCCCGGCGGGGCGGCTGGAGAACCGGCCGGACCAGGACCCGCCTGACCGGACGATGGCGCGGTCCGGGTGGGTCACCGCGACGGAGGTGCCCGCGAACCCGCCGGTCTCACCGATCGCGGCCGGCGCGAAGCGGATCTCGTAGCCGGCGGGCGGGTGCCCGGCAGCCGCGTCGCCGCGGCGCCAGCCGAGTATCGCATAGAGGTGTTCGCGCTCGAGCGCGATGTCGCCGACGCAGCCGATGCAGCCGGCGACGGTGCCGGCGGCGAAGTCCGCTTGCAGCGTAATCGTCGCCGTAAACTCCTCGGCCAGCGGCTCCGCGCCGGGTTGGCGGTAGCGGTAAACACCGCCGGCGCTGCCGGCATAGGCAGCCGTGCCCGAGACCGGGAGTGCAGGCGGGACGCGCGCATCAAGCTCCGGCCCGTCAATGAAGGGGACGATCTCGGCGTCCGCC
>JAJEAZ010000467.1 GCA_022824105.1 Alphaproteobacteria bacterium | reverse complement strand
TCGAGATTCGAGGATCGAGCACAGCTTCGTCCGCCGCTGGCATGGGGGCGAGGCGCTGGTGGCGGGCGACCGGCTCCGGCTCCGCCGCTGGCGGGGCGGGGAGCACAGCGAGGCGGCGGTGCGCTCGTCCGGCTGGAGCGGTGGGCGCAACCCGAGGGACATGGTCCAGCTGGAGTGGCTGGCGGCCGGCCGGGGCCACGAGGTGCAGGAGGCGGTCGAGGCGATCCCGGCGCGGATGCTCACGGGCATGGACGTGCGCCTTGCGGCCTGGAGCCATGCGGGGCTGCGCGAGGCCGCGCTGGCGCGGGAACGGTCGCAATCGTCGGCAGAGTTCCCTGTCGAGTGCCTGCATGACGACCTCGCCGTCGGCGACCTTCTCAGCTGGACTGAGCTGGTCGACCCGGCGCTGGCGGAGGGGCGGCCCCTCGACCGCAGGGAACCGATGGAGGCGGTGCGGTTCGAGGGCGAGCTGGTCCGCAGGACGGCAGAGGAGAAGAGGCTGGAAGACCGCTGCACGGTGAACGTGACCTGGCGTTCGGACGGCCGGCCCTGCGGCGAACGGCGCCTGTCGCTGGCCGCGCTCACCGGGCGCGGCTGCTGGCGCGCCCTCTGGCAGCAGGAGAGCCGGCGGCGCTCCGCGCTGCGCGTCCAGACCCTGGAGCTCCGCGTGAGCCGGCGCCTGTTGCTCGAACACGGTCTGCACATGAGCATGAAGCTCTGAGAGGCGGGACCCATGGCTCTCGAACTGGTAACCAAGCCCCATCTGGACTGGGTCCGCACGCTCTCGCAGGCCGAGGAGGAGGCCGTGCGCGCGGTCAAGGCCGGCGAGGCGGACGAGGCGCAGCGCACGGCATGTCTCGCCATGCTGAATGCCGCGCGCGATGCGGACCGCTGGATCCTCTGCGACTGCCGCGAGGAAGAGGGCCAGTGGCCGGTCATCGTCCCGGTCCGGCGGACGCGCAAGCTGTTCGCGCTCTCCAACCGGCCCGACACCGAAGAGCCGCATGCCGAAGGCTGCGTGTTCGCCCGCGGCGAGACCGGCAACCGCCCCGGCGGCGGCGCCCGGCCCGCCGTCTTCGACGACATGTTCGACCCGTTCCCGGACGGCGAAACGCTTGCCGAGGACGAACCCGCCCCGGCGGCGGGAGACCGGTGGGGGTTTGCGGGGCTCTCGCACGGACGGCCGCCGCGCACCCTGTCCGCCATGCTGGCCACGCTGATGGATGCCGCGCGCCTCAACATGCTGGCGGTCGCGGACGGGTTCGCCTCCGAGCGGCAATGGCTCGCGGAGATCGTGCGCGCGGCGGGCGCGTTCCGCCTCGCGCCGGGCGTGCCCATGCCGGCGTTCCTGTTCACCGACCCGGCCGACTGGCGCTCCGGAGAGGTCGCGCGGAAGCTGGAGGCAGCCGAGCCCGGCTGGCCCGAACGGCACAAGCCGTTCGCCCTGCTCTGCTGGACGGCGCGCGACGTGGACGGGACCGGGATCAACAGGGCCCATCCGCGCCTCGGGCATATCGAGGTGCAGTCCGGGGTGGCTGCCCCGGAGGTCGGACGGAACCGGGTGCCGGGGCCCTGGCTGTTCCTCGGGCTCGTGGCGCGCTCGGAAGACAGCCGGCAATGGGAATGCCTGAGGGCCCGCGCGCAGCCCGTCGTGTCGACGCTCTGCCCGGTGCCGGTCGACTCCCACAACGAACGCCGCGCGCTCGGCACGCTGCGCCGCCTGGTGCATAGCCTGGAAAACGATCCCGGTCTTCGCGAGGCGCTCGGCGGCGCCGTCCGCGCGGAGCTTGAGAAGCCGCTCTTCCGGTTCGAGACGGCCGGCGGACCCTGCCTGCCCGACTTCCTGCTGACGGTTACCCGTCCGGGCGGGCGCGGCCACATGCCCGGCCGTCCCGGCCCGCGCCATGCCGACGGCCGCTACGACCCCGGCGGCATCGCGCGCTACGTCGTCGAGGTCATGGGGTTCGACGACGCCGAATACGAGAGCGGCAAGGCCGACATGCACCGCCGCATGCGCACGCTGGGGCGCCTGTTCCGCATGGAGGCCCCGCAGTTCGACTCCCGCCGCAACCCGCTCAGACGCCAGCGCGAGAGGATCGCCGCCGACATCCGCAACGACATGCTGCGCCGATGGGGGCGGACGTGAGGCCGGAACATCCCCGGACAGCATGGCCAAAGCAGGTTCCCGCACAAATCCACAGTTTCGGTTTCCGGCTCCTTCCCGGTAGCGCGCTGCCGAACGGTAAAACCTTGCGCCGGGGAGAATGTCACGATGTCCGATAATCCGGCCCATCCGCCAGACACGGCCGTCACGCCGCCGCCGTCATGCTGCAAATCCCGCCCCATTTGACGGTGAAGGCGATTATCTCATTGCCGGCTGCCGGTACCCGTGCGAGCATTGCGCCATGATGGACGGGCTGACGCCGCACGAGCTGCCAAGCCGATACCTGTCTGGAGGAGCGCATGAAGATCATGCAGGCGGAATACAAGACCGACATCGCCCTCCTGGCAAAGACCATCGCCGAGGACAATGCGAAACGCGATACCGAAGCGGCGAAGCATGACAAGGACAATCTGCGCTGGCAAGTCGGGCTCTGGATCGCCGCTATAGTCGTTCTCGGGTTCATCATCCGGCTGTCCGCCGACTGACGGGCGCGCCGAAGGTCGACACCGGATGAAAAAGCTGATTGTCGTTTCCGCCATGATGTTTGTTGCGACGAATGCCATGGCGCACAAGACGTCCGCATGTCTGGGCGCAATAGATAATGACGTAAAATTGGAATTCGATGCCAGTGCCAGGAATATGACCGAACTGAAAACGGCCGCTGAAAAGACAGGCGGCAAATTATCCACAAGAGTCGTCATGGAGGCATGGCAGCGGTATGGACGGGCAGCAATTGCATTGATCCAGGAATTTAACGATAATTGCCTGGATAAGGATTGACTGAGATCGCCAGCAGAGGGATAGCCATGAAGACGACCTTCGGCGCACTTGCCTTGTGCGGCATTGCCTTCGTGCTGTCCAGCAATGCTGTCGGCCAGACGCTCATTGGCGAATGGCAATTGGTCAAAACCTTTTGTGAAGGCGGCAAGGTTTTGGGTGATTGGTCGAAGACAAACAACCGACTAATTTTTGATAAGTTAAGCGCTACTCGAATTATCGATAGGTCAAATATGGATGAACAGTACAAAACAAGAGATTGTGCGTTACGTATCAAGACAAATTATTCGATAACCGGCGATCAATACGAGGTGGGTACTTTCTTGGAATTGACATCACCTAAGTGTCCCAGTCTTAGAGCCTGACCCAAAAAGAGTTGAGCGGTTTCAAGGGTTTGTGATTCAGTTCGGTTTCGCGACAGAACGGAGCCACACATGCCCTGGACAGAAACCGCTCGCCGAGAGTATCGGCGGGACTGCCCGCGATATTCAAGCGATATGACTGACGGCGAATGGGCGCTGATCGAGCCCTTCATGCCCCCGCCCTGTCGTATCGGTCGCCCGCGCAAGACCGATCTGCGCGAGGTCGTGAATGCGGTGCTGTATCTGGCCTCGACGGGATGCCAGTGGCGCCAGTTGCCGAAG
>JAJEAZ010000528.1 GCA_022824105.1 Alphaproteobacteria bacterium | reverse complement strand
ACGGACAGTAGGTTCGGCCAATCCCAATCGGCACCGTCGCTGCGATCAATATCCTCCATCGGCTGACCCTCCTCCGTGAAAGGGTCAGAAAACCGCACTCCTTAACTATATGGTAGGTGCCACGCTCGCACCGCTTACGGTGGACCGAGGATACGGGAGTGTGCAGGAGGGGCAGCTACGCTTGGGAAGATGTGGGCGATTGGGCCACAACCCGACACACGGTTACTGGACTCGCCAACGGCGCCACCTACTGTTTCCAGGTCCGCGTCGCACGGGGTGAGGATCCGGGACCCGGTTCCAGTCCCGTTTCGGCCACGCCGAGGGCAACCGCGAAGCCGATGGAGCGAAGGGCTGCAAAGGCCGGCCTGTCCAGCCTCGCAGCCCGCCTGGCGGCAGGCGCGGAAGCGGTCGTCGGGGCGCGTTTCTCTGCCGACCGGGCCGCGCCCCGCCTGCTTCTGGCCGGGCGCGATGTGCCGGTCCCGGCGCCCATCCGCGAAGACCGGACGCAATACCGGCCGGCCAGCGGACAACAGCCAACGGTCATCGGTATGGACGGGCGGGATGCGCTTCGGGACAGCGCCTTTCAACTGACGCTCGGTCCGCCCGACGGAGGGAGCGGTCTGCGGTGGTCGCTCTGGCACCGGGGCGAATTGAAAGTCTTCCAGGGTTCCGCAGGTGAGCGAACGCGCTTTGGCGGCCGCCTGTTGTCAGCCTGGTTCGGCCTCGATGTGCGAAGGGACAAACACTCGTTAGCCGGCGTTGCGGTGGCCCGCAGCAAGGGAGAGGTCGCCTATGCGGCCGGCGCCGCATCCGGCGTAATCAAGACGACCATCGACAGCGTGCATCCCTATTGGCAGCGGCAATTCGACGACGGACGAACCGTCTGGCTGACGCTCGGAGGCGGGCGGGGAACCATCGAAAACAAGACCTCCGGCCGGGGCGCCGAGATCGCAGAGGCCAGAATGGCGACGGTTTCGGCCCGCTTCCGCGGCTCGCTGCCGACACTGCTCGGCATCAGGCTTTCCGCCTCCGGCGCAGCGGGCTTCGCGCGGCTCCAAACGGCGGGCAAGGCGCGAACGGCCGTCGGCGCGCTCTCCGCTTCCAGCGACCGCCAAAGCCTGGACCTGCAGGCCGTGCTGGAGGAAGGAGGAACCTCGGGCTTCACGAGCCTGTCCCTGCGCCGCGACGGCGGCGACGGCATGCGCGGCCTGGGCCTCGAGCTCTCAAGCGCCGTCAGGTCGCCCCTGCCGGCATCTCCCGGACATGTGGACATTCGCGCACGCTGGCTGGGCAGGCATTCCGAACGCGAATATCGGGAATTCGGCCTGACGGTTACCGCAAGGCGGCCTGCCGGGGCCGGCGGCCGCGGACCGTCATGGTCGCTGGCCGCGACGCATGGCGTCCCGGAAGGCGGGAGCGGCGAAACCGACCGGCTCTGGGCCGACCACACACCGAAGCATGGCGGCGACACACCGGCATTGGCCTTGAATTTGCGCGCCGGCTGGCAATTCGTCTCCCGCCGCACGATGTTCAGGCCGCACGCCGCGCTCGGCCTTTCCGGCGGCGCTGCATCGCGGTTGACGCTCGGTATCGACATGGGTCCGTCGCCGGGCCCTGTGCTGAAGCTCGCCGCCGAACGGCGCACCCCAGAGGCCGGCAAGCCGGAACACCGGGTTTCGGCCGCCATGCAGTTCAGATTCTGAGCGCTCTTCCGAACCTGCGCCGTCCGAGCAACAGTGCTTACGTCGCCGTCAGGTCCGCGACCATTGCGCCGCCGGCATCGCGCAGGCGGGCGGGCTCGATGGCGAACACTGAAAACGGGCTGCCGGCTGCGGCCCAGACCCGCGCGAAGCGGAAGAGGCCCCGGTCCATGAACAGGGCGACGGGCCCGGCATAGCCGAGAGGCGGCACGCCGCCGATGGCGTATCCGGTCGCAGCGCGGACGAATTTCGCATCCGCCCGGCCGACCTCCTCGCCGACGGCCTCGCTGAGCCTTGCAGGGTCGAGCCGGTCACCGCCGCTCAGGACGGCGACCACCGCGCGGTCTCCGGCGCGGAAGACAAGCGATTTCGCGATCTCGCCCACCGTGCAGCCGACCTCCTTCGCTGCCTCCTCCGCCGTCCGGGTCGATCCGGGCAGGGTCAGAACCTCGCAATCGAGCGAGAGCGCCTCAAGGGCGGCCTTCACCCGGTCGGGGCCCTTGATTTTCGCCATTCGCCCCCTTCTCCCGCGGCCCTGTCGAGAACCGATCAGGCGGGCTTGCCGAATGTGGCGATGCGGTCGATGCGGCAGACGAACAGCACCCGCTTCTCGTCGATCTCGGGGTCGCGCAGGCCGTAGGGCGGCTCGGCGCCGGTATATTTCGTCCAGATCCTGTCGAGCTGCTGCGTGACCCGCTCGCCGCCGTCCTCCCACTCGCGGAGTTCCTCCTCGACGGTGCAACGGATCTGGACCCAGTGATAGGGGTTATCCGGATTGACGATCAGCACCGTCATTTCCGGATTGGCGCGTATCCAGCCGCATTTGGAGCGGTGGGACGCGGTGTTCACCAGGATCCTGTCGTCCTCATAGTCGAACCACATGGGCGTCAGCCCGATGCGGCCGTCGGGCGTCATCACCCCCAGCGAGACCGTGATCGGCCGGTCGAGAAGGTCCCGGTGGATCGGGTCGAGATCGTCGAGGCTGCTTGCCTGCCGCCGGTCGCCAACGGCGAACTGGCCCGCCTGCAGGCCGTCCGCGACATCCCTGAACTTCGTGATCGTGAACCCGTCCGACATGCCCTTTCTCCTCGTCAGGCCGTTTTTCGAGCCGGCAGTGTGGAGGGCGCGAAGGCGGACGGCAAGCGGGCCGCAGCGCGCCCGTCAATCGGTCCGGAAACGGGGCAGAACTTCCGCCGCCAGCCGCTCCATCAATGCGTCCGGCCGTGTCCAGGTGGCCTCGTCCCGCCACCAGATCGCGTCGATGTCGAGCGCCGCCAGGGCCCGGACCCGTTCCGCAACCTCATCAGGAGAACCGAGCGCGACGCAGGCCTCGACCGCTGCGTCGGGCACATAGGCGGTCGCCCGCTTCGCCGCATCCCAATCGACGGCGTGGCCGAGGTCCGGATACGGTTCGACATAATCCGCCGGGCGGGCGGGTATTTCGACGCCGGGGAAAAACATGTCCGCGTGGCGGTGCCGGCAGAGGCCGGCCGCGCAGGGGCGCATATGCTCGATGGCGCGCTCGCGGTCGTCGTCGATGCAGGCTGTCACCACGACGATCCGCCGGACTTCCTCCCTCGCCCGCCCGGCGGCGGTCATGCCGGCCCCGACCCGCGCCAGCGCCCAGGCGACGGCCTCGGGCGCGGCGCCCACATGGATCAGCACACCGTCGGCGATCCCGCCCGCGAGCGCCAGCATTCGGGGGCCCGTCGCCGCGAGAATGATGGGCAAGCCGGGATTGGGCCGGTCGATGACCGTCTCCGACCCGCCCGGATCGGTCGGCTGGCCGCCGAGCAGGCCGCGCCAGAGGGCGGTGGCCTCCCGCATGTCGGCAAGCGTCGCCGCCTTGCGGCCGATGATGTAGGCGGAGCTGTAGCCGGTTCCCGCCACCAGGTCCGCCCGCCCGCCCGAGGCGTCGTCCAGCGTCGCGATGGCGCTTGCCGTGGTCAGCGGATGGCGCGTCAACGGGTTGGTGACGCCGGGGCCGAGGCGGATGCGCTCCGTCCGCTCCGCAGCCGCGCCCAGATGCATGTAGACATCCCGCCAGCGCCCGGCGAGCAGCGGCGTGTCGGGCGTCCACATGAAGTCGAAGCCGGCGGCTTCCACTTCGGCGGCATAGCCGGCCGTGTCAGCGGGCGCGCCCACCGTCGGCACGCGAAGGCCGAATTGCAGTGTCACGGACCTGTTCCCCCTCTGCCGCCCCGAGAATCCGGAGGCGGTCTTCTTGACCCGGAAGGCCCGGCGGGCGAACACTCCGCCGAACCCCCGCCACGGCTTCAGGATGCACCCCATGACCCGGACCGGCAACAAGCTCGAATGGCACGAAACGGAGCGGCATGACGGCGCCTCCGTGCGCGAGTTCACCATCCATACGGGCGCGCGGCCGGTGACGGGAGTGCTCTGGTCCGGTGACGGCTCGAAGCCCGGCGCGCCGCTCGTCTGCTACGGCCACGGCGCCTCCGGCACCCGGCACCAGCGCCCGATTCCCGACATTGCCGCCGGTCTCTGCCGCAGCCACGGCTATTTCGGGCTTTCCCTCGACGGGCCGGTGCATGGCCGCCGCCAGGTCGGACCGGGCGGGCGCGACTCCTTCTGGCCGGAATGGCAGCGCGAGGGCACGGCGGACGACATGGTGCGCGACTGGCGGCTTGCGCTGGAGACGGTCTCCGCGCTGGACGAGGTCGGGTCCGGGCCGGTCGGCTATTGGGGCCTCTCGATGGGCACGATCTACGGCGCGCCTTTCGTCGCGGCCGAGCCGCGCATCTCGGCGGCGGTGCTGGGCCTGATGGGCCTCGTCTCGGAGCCCGCCCATTACAAGCCGGTCATCGAGGCGGCGGCGCGCGCGATTACCTGCCCGGTGCTGTTCATCTGGCAGCTCGAGGACGAGCTTTTCACCCGCGAGCAGTGCCTCGCCCTGTTCGACGCGCTCGGCTCCGCCGACAAGCGCCTCCACGCCAATCCCGGCCTCCATCCCGCCGTGCCGCCGGAGGAGCTCGAATTCTGCGCGGCCTTCCTCACCCGCTATCTCAGCGGCACGCCCCTCAGCCGCGAACCCGTCTTCCGGGTGAGTGAATAAGCGGCCTCCATGCCCGGTCCTGTTGCGGCACACCGGGTGTTTGCATAGGATTTCGCCACCGACGAAGGCTGCCGGAGACGCGCGATGAACCATGTTTCGCCCCCAGCGACGGAACCGACCAGGGTCGAGCACGCCGAGCGCATGGCGGCCTATCTCCGCGCCGGCGAGGAACGCGCCCGGGCGCTCGCCAACCGGGGCCCCGTGCGCTTCGGCGCGGACGGCAGGCTGCATCCCGACATTCTGGAGTCCTACTGGAAGCACGGCTTCTACGTGTTCGAGGGCGTGGTCGGCGAGGCGGAGCTGGACGAGTTGCGCGCCGATGCCGACATGATGATCGGGCGCGCGCCCGTCAGCCCCGGCGCCGATCTGGACGCGGAGGGCCGCCCGGCGCTCGGCCGCGACTATGCCCGCGATCCCTATACGCTGGTGAAGCCGCTCTCCGACCCCTGGGGCGGGACGGACAAGCTCAACGGCCGCCATCCGCACCGCATGACCCAGCCGCAGCCGGACGAGGATGCGCCGGACTATGTGGTCTTCCTGATGTACGGCATGTGCCAGGCGATGCCGGCGGCGCTGCGCGTCTATGGCCATCCGCACCTGCTGGCTGTGGCGGAGGCGATGGGAATTATATACTTTACTAAACGGAGGACAGGTCACGATGAGTCAGGATCGGGAACGCCCGCTTTATAAAATTGTTCAACAGCTTCCGAAAGCCGCCTTGCTAGGGCCTCTGCACCCGCTGCCGATAGCACCAATTGTTGTTCTTGATATACGTTTTCCCACCCCGGAGGAACACGAGCTACTATCCGAAATACGGCAGAGGCGGGGCCGCGAGTCGGATTCAGCGGAATAATGTCTATTTCTTGATGAATTTGCTCGTTACTCATCGTTGTTCCCTCTCTCGGTCACGTTGCGTGCGTGTGCTAGTCGTCAACTGTCAACGGCAGTGGTTGTCTCGTAAGTTACTCCGTCTTCATTCTCTAATATTGTCAAAGTGCTTCCGTCTCCGAAGACGAATGATTCGGCGGTTGCATGATGAACCCCGGGACGCGCTATCAGTTGGAGTCTTGTCCACCATGTAATACGCGGGTGAAGACGCAGAAACCGTGTTGCTTGCGAATCAGGCTTACGCTGATACCGCATTTATTGTTTCTCCGCCAACTGTCGTTTCTTGCAGACCAACCTTAGGTATTTCAACGTCGCGTCGTGGCCTTCTGGACCCGCTTTCTTGAGCATGGGCTGCGCGGCTTTCCATGCTTTTTTCCAAGGTTTCTTTTGCACGTCCATCATAATTTCGATGGCTTCATTTATAGTTTCGTCGGCCGCGCCTTTCCAAGTGTCGCTTGCAAGGATCATGTCGCGGACGCATGGCCTAACAACTTCGTTTGTAAATTTATCCCGAAGAGTCTCTGCCGCAAGCGGCGTCGTTCCGAGAACGAGCACCGCCCCGGCGACATATCCATACCGACGCAATTTCTTCATCTTTCCCTCCGTTTGGAGGGAGAGCGCACTTGACGCATTGGGCGAGGCGGGTAGCCTTCCCTTTGCCGTGTGCTGTCCGGTGCGCTCTCCCAAAGTGGGCACCGGGCCTCGGTAGGCCGGGGCAGGGTTGCAACCCTGTTCCGGCCGCAAAGGCCATCGTCTCTTTGTCCTTGTCGGAACCGGCCGCCGCGTCCTTTCATCGGCCGGCTGGAGTCGGGCCTGTCACTCGTCCACAGGAGCTGCGGCGGTCCTGCCTATTCACCGGGGCGACGGGAGCTAACCGGCGCCGGGTATCCGGCTGTTGTATTCAACAGGAAACCCGACGAAGCGGGTTCCTGCGAACGAGTGACGAAATAACGATACGCGCGTTCCGGCTAGAACACCATACCCCTAGGCTATGAATTGAACATCTAGCCTTTCGATACGGCGAAAGCGCGCGATCAAGGTCTTGTTGACGCGACGCGAATCAGATAGGCATGTCCCTGACACACGAAAGGCCGAGGTTCCCGCCTCGGCCCGTCGCGCCCGCACCAAACTTGGAAGCCGCTGCGGGAAGTCATGACTCTGCCCTCCATAGAGCAGAGCGTGGCTATCGTCAAGCGGCTTCCTCTGTCAAGGAGGAAACCGATGAACGGTTATCCATATCCCTGCGGGCCTGTGCCCATCCCGTCGCCGTTGCCGCTGCCCTCGTGGCCACCACGGCCCGGTCTCTAGCCCCTCGCCCCCGAGGGCAGGCCGTTGTCGGCGATGAGCGCCTTGTAGGTCAGTCTCTTGGTCCTCATCCCGGCAGCGAGCGCGGCCATCATGTCCAAGGTGTCGCGGGACCGGAGGCCGTGCCGGCCGGCGAAGTCGCAGACATAGCGATGCAGATGCTTTGGCGACAGCTTGTGATAGACGCCCTTGTGCGCCCGTTTCAGGCCGCTCCAGAACGATTCGATCCCGTTAGTATGGGCCATGTCCCGCACATACTCGCCGATGTTGTGGCGGACGGCCTCGTGTTCGTATTCCTCGCCCAGGGCGACATACGCCTTGGCCTCGTCCGTATAGAGGACGGCGCCCGGCTCTGCATGTTCCCGGACAAAGCCCTGTAGCGTCTTGCCGCTCTTGTCGGCTATGACCTTCGCTCGGACCTCGTTGGTCTCCCGGTCCTTCATGCCCACGATGGCCGTCATGGAGTGCTCGCCGCTCTTGTTTGGCTCCCGGCGCTTTTTCGCCGGCATGTTCTTACGCTGGCCGCCCAGATAAACCTCATCGACCTCGACCGGCCCGGCGAACGGCGGCTCGTCGTCATCGTCGAATGCCTTCCTGATCCTCTGGAGCATGAACCAGGCCGTCTTCTGCGTCACGCCTATGTCGCGGTGCAGCTTCATGGACGACACGCCCTTGAGGCTCGTCAGGTGCAGGTAGATCGCCCACACCCACTTGCGCAGCGGGACCTTGGACCGCTCCATGAGCGTCCCTGTGCGGACGGAGAAGTGCCGCGAACAGGCAGGGCAATAATAAGGCATGGGCGGCCTGCCTGTCGATTCGATGGTCCGCATGAAACCGCAGCGCGGGCAGTAGCGCCCGTTCGGCCATATACGCGCCTCGAACCATTTCCGCGCGGCGGCCTCGTCCGGAATCATGTCGGCCAGTTCAAGGATCGTGACGCCTTCACGGAACGCCTTGCCCGGTGCTTTCTTCATGGTCTCGACTCCCTTCTCCCGATACGGATAGAGGGCCGAGGACATTTAGTCAAGTATATAATTCCCGAGGCGATCAACGGCGCGGATTTCGTGCCCTACAACGACGCCATCTTCGTCAAGCAGGCCGGCGTCGGCGGCTCCGTCGCCTGGCACCAGGACGGCGTCACCCACTGGGACTCGCCCGACTGGGACGAGGGCAGCCACGGCTTCAACTTCCAGGTGCAGCTCTACCCGACGACGCCCGCCAACTGCCTTTGGGTCGTGCCCGGCACCCACAAGGGCGGGCGGATCGACATTCCGGGCCGGGTCAGGGAGAACGGCGGCGACGAGAAGTTCCCGGACGCCGTGCCGCTCATCTGCGAGCCGGGCGACGTGACGGCCGTCAACCGCCAGATGCTGCACGGCTCCTTCGCCAACTCCTCGCCCGACAAGCGCATCTCGATCACCATGGGCTTCCACCGCCGCCGGTCGGTGCTGGGCCAGCGGGGCAAGCTCAGCATGAAGGCCGAGGAGGTCTATGACGAGCAGCGCATCTTCGAGCGCTCGGCCGTCATCCAGGTCGCCATCGACGCGCGCCGCCAGCGCTTCCCCGGCGAAACGCCCTTCCGCTACCGGCCCTTCGACGGGCTGGAGGACGAGTTCCACTACAATGACGAGACCTTCGAGCGGGTGATCCGCGACTATAATACGAAGGACCTGGCGATCTGACACGCCGGCGCCGGCAGGCGCGGACAGGGAGGAACGGACATGGACGCGATGGGCGAATTCCTCGATTCGACCGGCCTCATGGAGGACGGCCCGGCGCTGGCCGAGCGGCTGGAGCGCGACGGCTACCTGTTCCTGAAGGGCCTGCTGCCGCGCGACGCCGTCATGGAAGTCCGCCGGCGGATGCTGGAGACGGCGGCCGAAGGCGGCTGGCTGGACCCGGCGCATCCGGTGGAAGCCGGCGTCGCAAACAAGGCTGCGGCCTGCAAGGACCCCGAGGAACGCTACATGCAGGTGTTCCGGGGCATGTGGAAGGACGAGGCGCTGCACCGGCTCCGCATCCATCCCAATGTACTGGCGCTGTTCGAGCGCATTTTCGGCGAGCCGGTGCTGGCGCACCCGATGTTCATCCAGCGCAACATCTTCCCGCAGACCGCGAGCTTCGATTTCACCACCGGCGCACACCAGGACAAGGTGCATATCGGCGGGGCGACCAACCATGCGCTCTGGGCGCCGCTCGGCGACTGCCCGCTGGAGAAGGGCGCGCTGGCGGTGGCCGCCGGCTCGCACCGCGCGGGCGTGCTCGACACCAGGGTCGGCAATGGCGCGGGCGGCATGGACATCGCCGTGCCGATTCCCGGCGAATGGGTCACGGGCGCCTTCGAGGCGGGCGATGCGCTCATCTTCGCGGACACGGTCGTCCATTGCGCGCTGCCCAACCGCACGGACGAGATCCGCCAGTCCTTCGACGACCGCTACCAGCCCGCGAGCCAGCCGGTCGCCGACACCAACATGGTGCCCTATTCCGGCTGCGGGACCTGGGAGGAGGTCTATGCCGGCTGGTCCTCGGACGAGGGGCAGTATTTCTGGCGCGCGCTCTCGCCGACGGTCGTGCCGCTCGACCGGCAATATTACGACCGCCGCGACCGGATGGCCTTCGACATGGCGGCCGGGGGCGACCCGGCGGCGCGCGACGCGCTGCTCCGCATCGTCCAGCGCGACCCCGACGCGGCCAAGCGCAGCCGCGCCGAAGAGGCGCTGCGCCAGCTCGCCGCCATGACGGGCCGGCGGGAAAGCGGCGCCACCCACGTCGCGTCCGCCTAGAGGCCGCGCCCGTCAGAGCCGGATATTGCGCGCCGTGTCCTCCGGGTCCCGGTGGAGGAAGTCTGGTCCGAGCCGGTCCAGCGACGGGCAGCCGATCTGGGCCATCACCTTTTCGACCTCGTCGCGGAGGATGTCCACGGCCCTGGCGGCCCCGGCGGCGCCGCCCGCGACCGCGCCGTAGAGGGTCGGCCGGCCGACAAACACGAACTTCGCCCCGCTGGCGAGCGCGATCAGGATATCCGCGCCCCGGCGGATGCCCCCGTCGATCATCAGCGCCACCCGGTCGCCGACCGCCGCGTCGAGCGCCGGCAGCATGTCCAGCGGCGACGGGGCGCGGTCGAGCTGGCGGGCGCCGTGGTTGGACACGATCAGCCCGTCCACGCCCGCTTCCGCCGCCCGCAGCGCGTCGTCCGGGCGCAAGACGCCCTTCAGGACCAGCGTGCGCGGCCAGAGCGCCCGGAACCGCTCGATGTCGGCCCAGGTGAGGCCGGTCGGCCTCTGCCCGGCCACGAATTCATCGACCTGCCTGGCGTTGGAGCCCGCCGGCGCATAGGCCCGCCAGTTCTCCAGCATGGCGGGGCCGTGCCTTATGTAGTCCTTCAGCCAGAGCGGACGGCGGAGCGCATCCAGCTTCGTTGCGAGCGTGAGCCTGCCGCCGAGGCCGTTGCGCCGGTTGCGCTTCTTGTTGGAGTCGACCGGCGCATCGACCGTGACCACCAGGGCGGGAATGCCGAGGTCGGCCGCGCGCCGGATCATGTCTTCGGAGATCCACCGGTCCTTCGCCGCGGACAACTGGTACCAGCCATGCTCGGGCGCCTCGCGCGCCATCTCCTCCATCGGGGCGGTGGCGACAATCGACATGACGAAGGGGATATTCGCGTCCCGCGCGGCCCGCCACAGCATCGCGTCGCCGCCGCGCCGGAAATAGCCGATGCCCCCGGTGGGCGCGATGCCGTAGGGGCTCGACCATGTGCGTCCGAACAGCGCCACCGACCGGTCGAGCGCGGAGACGTCCACCATGTAGCGCGGCAGGAGCGAGCGCCGCCGGAAGGCGTCCTCGTTGCGCCGGAGCCCGCCTTCGTCGTCCACGCCGCCCTCGATGTAGTCGTAAACCAGCTTCGGCACGCGCTTCTTCGCCAGCACGCGCAGATCGTCGAGGTTGACGCAATTGTCGATCTTCACCCGGCCCTCTCCCGGCGCCGCCTGGCGTGGTTCCGGCCGGCGCAGCACTCCCAAATGGGTTCGATCCTGTCGGCCGGCAACTGTCCGGCCCAAACGGCCCCGTCGCTCCTGAGGTTGCGGCAGCAACCTCCGCTTCGGGCTTCAGGCCGCGGCCGTCAGAGCCGGATGTTGCGCCCTGCGTCCTCCTGGTCCCGGTGGAGGAATTCCGGCCCCAGCCGGTCCAGCGACGGGCAGCCGATCTGGGCCATCACCTTGTCGATCTCGTCGCGCAGTATGTCCACCGCCTTCACGGCTCCGGCCGCGCCGCCCGCGACCGCGCCGTAGAGCGTCGGGCGGCCGAGGAAGACGAACTTCGCCCCGCTCGCCAGCGCGATCAATATGTCCGCGCCCCGGCGCACGCCGCCGTCGAGCATCAGCGCCATCCGGTCGCCCACCGCTGCATCCAGCGCCGGCAGCACGTCCAGCGGCGACGGCGCGCGGTCGAGCTGGCGGGCGCCGTGGTTGGAGACCATCAGCCCGTCCACGCCCGCCTCCGCGGCGCGAAGCGCATCGTCCGTGCGCATCACGCCCTTCAGGATGAAGGTGCGCGGCCAGAGCGCCCGGAAGCGCTCTATATCCGCCCAGGTGAGGTTGGCGGGCACCTGTCCGGCCATGAATTCGCCGACCTCCAGCGCGCTCGCGCCCTCGGGCGCATAGGGCTTCCAGTTCTCCAGCATGGCGAAGCCCTGCTTCATGTAGTCCCGGAGCCAGGAGGGATGGCGCAGCGTGTCCAGCTTGGTTGCGAGCGTCAGCCTGAGCGGGCGGCCGAAGCCGTTGCGCCGGTTGCGCTCCCGGTTGGAGTGGACCGGCACATCGACCGTGACGACCAGCGCCGGGATGCCGAGGTCGGCCGCGCGCCGGATCATGTCCTCGGAGATCGCCCGGTCGTTCGCCGTGTACATCTGGTACCAGCCATGCTCCGGCGCCTCGCGCGCCATCTCCTCCATCGAGGCGTTGGAGGCCCCGGACATGATGAAGGGGATGTTGGCGTCGCGCGCCGCCCGCGCCAGCATCATGTCGCCGCCGCGGCGGTAATTGCCGATGCCGCCCGTGGGCGCGATGCCCCAGGGGCTCGACCATCGGCGCCCGAACAGCTCCACCGACTGGTCGAGCGCAGACACGTCCACCATGTAGCGCGGCGCCAGCGAGCGGCGCCGGAAGGCGTCCTCGTTGCGCCAGAGGCCCTCCTCGCCGTCCACCCCGCCCTCGATGAAGTCATAGACCAGCTTCGGCACGCGCTTCTTCGCCAGCACGCGCAGATCGTCGAGGTTGACGCACTTGTCGATATTCATCCGGCCGCTCCCCCGGCATTCCCTGCCGCGCTCCCGTCCGGCGCAGTATTCCCAACCGGCCCCCGCCTGTCAGCCGCAATCTGCCCGGCCCCCGCTCCCTACTGGATTCACACATCGTGTTTGAGTTGGTATCCGCGTTGTATGGCACGGAACTGGTAGAGGCCATGGAGCATGACGACGGGTCCGGGTTTTCCATAGTATCCGGTCCATCCTCCGAGGCGTGCGCAGACCCATGCGG
>JAJEAZ010000488.1 GCA_022824105.1 Alphaproteobacteria bacterium | reverse complement strand
ATGATCCTCTGCGCCGCGGGCTTCCTGTTCGTGGCGAGCCGCATGCACGGCGTCATGGAGTGGATCGCCTGGATCGGGTTCCTCGGCTGCACGGCTTTCGTCTACTGGCTGATCGCGCACCACACGCGCGAGCCGGGCGGCAGGCGCTGAAGCCGCGGCAAGCGCTTCGCTAGAGCACGATCCGGTCGGGTTGAAACAGTGTCGTTCGCATAGCCTTAACCGTCACCCCGGCCCCCGAGCCGGGGTCCAGCCTCGGTTCTCACGGCAGCTTCGGCGGTTGAGCCTGTTCTCCGCCGGCAGCGGCGGCATTGAGAGCCATGGATGGACCCCGGCTCGGGGGCCGGGGTGACGAATGAGGTCAAGGCACGACGCTACCCAGCAAATGCAACCGTTTCAGTTGAAACGGATCGTGCTCTAACCGGCGCGGCGGGCGCCCAGGCCGTCTATGATCGGGCAATCGGGCCGGTGGTCCCCCCGGCAGGCATCGACGAGGTGCGCAAGTTCGTCGTGCAGCGATTGCAGTTCCTTCTGTTTCAGGGCGATTTCGTCCAGCCGTCTCGCTGCGATGCGCTTCACGTCTGCGCTGGAGCGCCGCCTGTCCTCGTAGAGGCCCAGCAGTTCCCTGCATTCGGCTATCGAGAACCCGAACTCCCTGGCCCGGCGCACGAACGCGAGCTTGCGCACCGAGGCCCCGTCATAGCTCCGGTATCCCGACTCCGACCGCGCCGGGGCCGGCACCAGCCCGATATCGGCATAGTAGCGCACCGTCTTGGCCGGCAGTCCCGCGGCTTTCGAGGCGGCGGAGATATTCATGGCGACCCGGACTTGACCTTCCAGTAACTGGAAAGATTAGATTGCAGACAGGAGCAGGGCAAGGGGCATCGCCATGGTCGCCATAGCCGCAAGGGTCGCCATCGACTGGCACTGCCGCCACACTTGGCGGCGGGCCTCGAAGAACACGGCCTGGTGCCTGCTCGGCTGCGCCATCGGCGACTTCGGCACCATCGCCTTCTTCCAGTTCACCGGCATCCCCTGGCCGACCATGGCGATCATGGTCCTCGCGATCATGAACGGGCTGCTGACCTCCATCGCGCTGGAGACGATCATCCTCTCCCGCCAGATGGACATTCGCACCGCATTCCGGACGGCGATCGGCATGTCCTTCATCTCCATGATCTCCATGGAGGCGATGATGAATGCGGTGGACTGGGCGCTGACCGGCGGCGCGATGCTGACATGGTGGGTCGTGCCGCTCATGCTGGCCGCGGGCTTCGTCACGCCGCTCCCTTACAATTACTGGCGGCTGAAGGCGCTGGGCAAAGCCTGCCACTGAGGGCGGGAGCCGTGAAACACGCTCTTGCGCTCGTCGCGTTTCTGGTTCCGGCGGCGGCGTTTGCGGGCCACGAACTCGATGGCCGCGACCTGGGGAACGGGCAGAAACTCTATGCGGAGCATTGCGCCTCCTGCCACGGGGCGCAGCTGGAGGGCCAGACGAACTGGCGGCAGGCCGGCCCGAACGGCGTCTTTCCCGCGCCGCCCCACGATGCGACGGGCCATACCTGGCACCACGACAACCAGCTGCTGTTCGACTACACCAAACTCGGCGGCGAAGCCCTGTTCGCGGCGCGCGGCATCCGCGGGCCGAAGAGCGGCATGCAGGGGTTTGCGGATGTCCTGAGCGATGACGGGATCTGGGACATCCTCGCCTATATCCGCTCCACCTGGCCGGAGCGGGTCAAGGAAGTGCAGGCGGCGAGGAATCCGCCCCACAGCCGGTAGCCGCCCTTTGCCGCGGGATGCCGGGCAAGGCGCCGCTTGATGGGAAATTCCAGCCGCGCTATCCAGAAAGAGGGCGAAACAGCGAGGCAATCTTCCATGACCGGCACGCCGGGCTACTTCCAGGGCAAGACCATCGTCATCACCGGGGCGGCGAGCGGCATCGGCCGGGCGACCGCGCAGATCTTCACCCGCGAGGGCGCCCATGTCGTCGCCTGCGACATCGACGAGGAGGGCAACGACAATACGGTGGAGATCATCCGCCAAGCCGGGGGCCGGGCGCTCGCGGTCGCGACCGACGTCACCCGCCGCGAGGATGTCGAGGCGGCGGTCGCGGAGGCCATCCGGGAGTTCGGGCGGATCGACTTCATGTTCAATTGCGCTGGCGCCGCCGTGCGCCGGTCGGCCTTCCTCGACATCGACGACGACCTCTGGCGGCGGACCTGGGCGATCAATGTGGATGGCGTGCTCTTCGGCATGCAGGCGGTGCTGCCGCACATGCTGGAGGCCGGCAAGGGCGTGATCGTGAATGTCGCCTCCATGTCCCACAAGCGCGGCGGGCCCGGCACCTCCGTGCACTACGCCTCCGCCAAGGGCGCGGTGCTGACCATGACGCTCGGCGTGGCGCGGGAGTTCGCGAACCGCGGCATACGCTGCCTGTCGATTTCGCCCGGCCCCGTCGAGACGCCGTTCCAGGCTGCGGCCGCGACGACGCCCGACACCATGGCGACCTTCCTCTCGGACGTGCCGATGGGCCGCTTCGGCCAGCCGGAGGAGATCGGCGAGCTGGTGCTGTTCATGTGTTCCGACGCCTGCGAGTTCATGACCGCCGACACCGTCTATGTGAACGGCGGCGGCGGCTGGCGGTAGGCGGCCTTCCGTCCGCTCCCCGTCATGCCCGGACTTGTTCCGGGCATCCATACGGCCGTCCGGGAGGAGCGGTGAAGGGAGATGCCCGGAACAAGTCCGGGCATGACGATATGGGGGCGGGCATAACGGGAAGAAGGCCGGGGCGACGGCCTGCGCAGGCCGGTGCTCTCCTACTGCCCGAAACGGTTTTCCGGGTCGGCGGCGAAGGCTTCCTCTTCCGGCGTGGAGGGGCGTCCGAGAACGGCGTTGCGGTGGGGGAAGCGTCCGAAGCGGCGGATGATGTCGCGGTGCTTGCGGCCGTATTCGCCGCTGCCGGCCCACCCGTAAGCATCGAACAGGCGCACGACGAGTTCCTGGTCGGCAAGCGACTCGCTGTGTTCCAGCGGCAGGTAGAAGAACGTCCGCAGGCCGCACGGCACCGCGCGGTCGAAGCCGCGCGCCACGGCGAAATGGGCAAGCTCACGGCCGCGCGGGTCGCCGGCGAAGGCCCGCGCTGTGCCCCGGTAGATGTTGCGGGGAAACTGGTCGAGCAGCAGGACGAGCGCAAGGCAGCGCCGCGGCCGCCAGCGCCAATCGTCGAAGCCGCCCGCAATCGCCTCCTCGACGGCCGGTTCGAACGGCCGGCAGAGATCGTCGAATTCCGGTCCGCCCCGGAACCAGGCTTCGCGCGGCCAGCCGAAATCGCGCGCATCGGCCGGGCCGAACCAGAAGTCGAGCACCGTTTGCGGTTCGGTCACGATATCAGTCCCTTCTCTCTGAGCAGGCGGTCGAGGCCGCCGGGGTCGCGCCATTCGATGCTGACGGCCACGGTCTCCACCGCGTCGCGTATGTCCGCCGGCAGGCGCACGGCGTCCTTCTCGGTCGTGACGCAGCTTGCGCCGAGCGCCGCCGCCTGCTCCAGCAGCGCGGCAATTTCCTCCGGCCGGTAGGCATGGTGGTCCGGAAAGGCGCGGAACTCGACCAGCCGCGCGCCCAATTCCCGGAGCGTCTCGGCGAATTTGGCGGGCCGGCCGATGCCGGCGAAGCCGAACACGGCCTCGCCTGAAAGCCGCTCGCTGCCGGGCGCCGGCATCAGGCGCGCCTCAAGGCGGGGCAGGCCGTTCGGCAGGCGGCATCCGGCGTTGCCGACGACAACCAGCGCGTCGGCGCGCGCATGGGCCGCGGCGGCCGGCTCGCGCAATGGCCCGGCCGGGAAGACGCGGCCATTGCCGTAGCCGACCGCGCCGTCGGCCACGAGGATCGAAGCGTCCTTGGCGAGGCTGCCGTTCTGGAAGCCGTCATCCATCACAACGATGCTGGCGCCCGCGCCGGCGGCGGCGGCGGCTCCGGCGGGGCGGTTGCGGGACACCCAGGCGGGCGCGGCGCGGGCCAGCAGCAGCGGCTCGTCGCCGACTTCGCC
>JAJEAZ010000357.1 GCA_022824105.1 Alphaproteobacteria bacterium | reverse complement strand
GCCGACCATCGCGGTGGACACGCATATCTTCCGCGTCGGCAACCGCACCGGCCTCGCGCCCGGCAAGACGCCGCTGGAGGTGGAGAAGAAACTGGAACGGCGCGTGCCGGCGCACCGCAAGCTGCATGCCCACCACTGGCTCATCCTGCACGGACGCTATGTCTGCAAGGCGCGGAAGCCCGACTGCCCCGCCTGCACGGTCGCTGACCTCTGCCGTTTCAAGGGCAAGACGACGGTCTGAGCGGCGATGCCGGCTATTGCAGCTCCACCGCGTAGGTCTCCACCGGCGGCAGGGATTCCACCAGGCCGCGCTCCACGACGAACTTTGCGAACCGCTCGTAGCGCCGCCGGTCCAGTGCCGCCGGCCTGAGCGCGAAGCGAGGCAGCGTGTCCCGCCAGGCCCGGCGGTTGAGTTCGTCATCGAGGTCCTTGCGGTCGCCGGCGATGAACAGCGCCCAGGACTCCTCGGGATGGTTGATCATGTACTGGACGCCGCGCTCCACCGCGTCCACGAAGGCGCGGTAGGCCGGCCGGTCGAGCGTGTCCTTGTGTGCGACGACGATCAGCTCGTCATAGGGCGGCACGCCCTCTTCCTCCAGGTAGAAGGCGCGGCCCGGATGGCCCACGATATCCATCTGGTTCAGCTCGAAATTCCGGAAGGCGCCGATCACGGCGTCGACCTGCCCCGCAATCAGCGACGGCGAGAGCGACCAGTTGACGTTCACCTTCTCGATATCGTCCATCGTGAGCCCGTGGGGCTGGAGCACGCCTTCGAGCAGGGCGTCTTCCAGCCCCGCCACGGAAAAACCGACCCGCTTGCCCTTGAGGTCGGCGATCGTGCGGATCGGGCTGTCCTCAAGCACCACGATCGTGTTGAGCGGCGTGGCCACCAGGGTGGCGATGCGCACTAGCGGCAAGCCGGCTGCCGCCTGCATGTGCAATTGAGGCTGGTAGGAGACCGCGAGGTCCGCCTTGCCGGCCGCCACGATCTTCGGCGGATCGTTCGGGTCGGCGGCCGGCACGAACTCCACCGATAGGCCGGCCTCGGCGAAATAGCCGCGCTCCTGCGCCACATAGAGCGGCCCGTGGTCCGGATTGACGAACCAGTCGAGCAACACGGTGAGCTTCTCTTCCGCCGCCGCCGGAGACACGGCAAGCAGGCACGCGGCGGCAAGCGCCGAAAGGCGGGGTTTCATGGTTCTACAGGCTCCTTTTCCTGCTCTTGCCACAAAGTGTCGACCTGCCAGGGCACCGCGAGGCGAAGCAGGCGGTCGACGCTGAAGTAGAGAATGAGCGCCATCGCCGCGAGGACGACCAGCGCGGCGAACATCAGGTCCACCTGCATCCGCGCATTGGCGTGCAGCATGAGATAGCCGAGACCGGCCGATGCGCCGACCCACTCGCCCACCACGGCACCGATGGGCGCGACGGCCGTCGCGACGCGCAGGCCGGACGCGCAGGCCGGCAAGGCCGCGGGAATGCGCAGGCGAAGAAGCTGGCGCCAGCGCGAGGCGCCCATGCTGCGCGCCAGATCGAGCCAGCCGGGGTCGGTGCGGGACAGGCCGTCATAGAAGGCGGCGGTCACCGGGAAGAAGATGATGAGCACCGCCATCGCGACCTTGGAGGCCATGCCGTAGCCGAGCCAGAGCACCAGCACCGGCGCGATCGCGAACACCGGAACGGCCTGGCTCGCGACCAGCACCGGGAGCAGCCACAACCGCGCGGGGCGCAGATGGGCGATGACCAGGGCGGAAAATGCGCCGAGCACCGCACCGATTCCGAGGCCGAGGAGGATCTCCGCCAGGGTCGTGCCGGCGTGGGTCAGCAGCAGCCCGGAGTGGCTGGCAAGCGCCGCCAGCACGGCCGGCGGCCCCGGCAGAATGAAAGGCTGCGCGCCCGTCGCCCACACGACCGCCTGCCACAAGATCAACAGGCCGGCCGTGACCGCCGCCATGCGCAGCGCCGCCTTCATGCCGCAAGCCTTGCGAGCAGCTCGCCCTGCGCCGCCAGTACGGCCGGATCGCGCACATCGCGCGGCGGCGCAAGGTCTGGCACCGGCTGCGATTCCAGCACCGCCGGCCGCCCCGTCATGACATGGACCCGGTCTCCGAGGCGCAGCGCCTCCAGCGGGTCGTGGGTCACGAGCAGCACGGTCCGCCCCGCCAGCATCCGCGCGGCCAACTCCTGCGCCGCATGGCGGGTAATGGCGTCCAGACTGCTGAAGGGCTCGTCCATCAGCACGACGGGACGGTCTTCCATCAGTGTGCGCACCAGCGCGACACGTTGGCGCTCGCCGCCCGAGAGCGTCGCCGGCAGGGCCCCGACAGCGTCCTCAAGCCCGACTTCGGCCAACAGCCGGCGTGCGCGGTCGAAGTCCGGCCGTTCGCCGCGCAGACGCGCGCCCAGCACCGCATTTTCCAGGGCGTTGGCCCAGGGCAGCAGAAGGTCGCTCTGGCCCATATAGGCGACAGGCCCGGTGCGCACCCGGCCCGCGGCCGCGCCGTCCAGCCCGGCGATCAGCCGAAGGAGGCTCGTCTTGCCCACCCCGCTCGGCCCGAGCAGGCAGGTCCAGAGCCCGGC
>JAJEAZ010000301.1 GCA_022824105.1 Alphaproteobacteria bacterium | reverse complement strand
GTTGTCCGGCAGTACGTCGCCCGCGCGCGGTGGCGCGGAGGACGGCGGCGGGCGGGCCGGCGCCGCCGGAGGACTGCGGGCCGGCAATACGGATAGCGCGCGGGTGGCTCACGCGGCGAGCGGCCAGCGGTCGAGGACGCGCTCGACCGCGCCGGCGTTCGGCGCGAATATCCGCGCCCGGAACGAGACGATCTCGACGGTGCATCCCATGCGCCGGAGCGCCGGCAGGTCGGTGTCGGCCGGCCCTTCGATCTCGACCCGGTTGGCGCCCATCAAACGGCGCCGGGCCAGCCGCCAGCCGTTGGCGAGCGCAAGCGCGGTGCCGCGCTGCATCACCGCCTCGAAGGCTTCCGTGCCGGTCATCGCCGGCCCGCCGTCGAGGCCGAACCCGGCGCGCACCGACTGCACCTGCTCGGCGTCGAGCACCCGCCCGATGAGCGCGATGCCGTCGTCGCTGGTGAGCCTACGGACCCGCATGTTCTCGGCCGGCAGGCGGTCCCAGACCGGCAGCAGCAGGCCGGAGGCGAGCCAGAAGCGGGACTCGCGGTGGGACGGCAATTCGCCGATCTCATGGTCCCAGAGCATGCGCCAGTGGCGCTCGTCGGTGCGCCCCCAGCTGGACGCGGCGAACTCGGCCTGCGCCATGCGGTCCCGCGTGGCGGGGCGGATCAGCTGCACCCGTTCCTGCACCCCGCCGTCGTCCAGCATGCGCGACGGCGCCGGCAGCAGGACGGCGGCACGCTTCGAGCGCGTGTTGACCAAGAGGCGCGGCTTGCCATCGGGACCGGGATCGCGCCCGCCAACCTCCAGGGCGGCGTCGGCGGATAGCGGCACCAGCCTGTCGCGGCGGACGATCTCGACCAGCTCGGTCGCCGCCCCGGTGCCGGGATGCTCGTAGAGCGTCTCCCGTCCGGCGACGACGAGCGAGTCGGCGGTCACGGTCTCGACGCCGACCTCGTAGCTTCCGGCCTCGATCGCCTGCTCGATGTTGGCGGCGATGCGCGCCTCTAGTTCGGCGAAGAGCTGGTTCTGTTCTGCGATGGGCAGCGCCAGCAGCCGGTTGAGGAACTTCGGCATGGGCGCGAGCTCGTCCCTGAGCCCGCCCTCGTGGACGATCTTGAGGCCGGTCGACTCCTGGAACCGTTCCGCGTTCCAGCCTTCGATGCGGCCCCGCCAGAGCGCGCTGTAGAACTGCCGCAACGCCGCCTTCGCATACAGGCTCTCCAGATTGTCGCTCTCTCTGAACAGTGCCGCATCGCTGCCGCCCATCGCGGTCTGGCTGTCGCGCTGGCCCCGGGTGATGGCGCCCAGGCTGTCGAGCCGCCGGGCGATGGTGGCGATGAAGCGGCGTTCGCCCTTCACGTCCGTGGCGACGGGCCGGAACAGGGGCGCCGAGGCCTGGTGCGTGCGGTGGGTGCGTCCCAGCCCCTGGATCGCCTGGTCGGCGCGCCAGCCCGGCTCCAGCAGATAGTGGATGCGCCGCTCGGTGTTGGCGCAGGACAGGTCGGCGTGATAGCTCCTGCCGGTCCCACCGGCCATGCTGAACACCAGGATGCGCTTCTCGCCGTCCATGAAGGCGGCGGTCTCGGCAAGATTGGCCGAGGCCGGCCGGCTGCGCAGCGAGAGCCGCTCGCCCCTCCCGTCTGTAATCCTGAGCACGCGCCGCGACCGGCCGGTGACCTCGGCGACGGCCTCGTGCCCGAACTTCTGCACGATCTGGTCCAGCGCCGTCGGGACCGGCGGCAGCGCGGCGAGCTTCTCGATCAGGGCGTCGCGCCGGTCCTCCGCCTCCTTGCAGACGACGGGGTTGCCGTCGGCGTCGGTGGCGGGCCGGCTCATCAGGTTGCCGTCGTCGTCGGCGAAGAGCTCCTGGAGCTGCACCGGGAAGGCGTGCATCAGGAAGGACAGGATGCCGTCCCGCGGGGTGAGGTCGATATTGAGGTCGTCCCACTCCGAGGCGGGTATTTCCGCGATCCTCCGCTCCATCAATGCCTCGCCGGTCGAGACCAGCTGGACCACGGCCGACCGCCCGGCGTCGAGGTCGGCCTCGACGGCGCGGATCAGGCTCGGGCACTTCATGCCGGTCAGCAGATGGCCGAAGAAGCGCTGCTTGGCGCCCTCGAAGGCGGACAGGGCCGCCGACTTGGCGTTCCTGTTCAGGGTGTCCTCGCCCTGGACGATGCCGGTCGCCTTCAATGCCTCCTCGATGTTCTGGTGGATGACCTTGAAGGCGCCGGCATAGGCGTCGTAGATGCGCCGCTGCTCGGGCGTGAGCGGATGTTCGAGGATGGCGACCTCGACGCCGTCATAGGCCAAGGCTCTTGCCTGGTAGAGGCCGAGCGCCTTCAGGTCCCTCGCGACCACCTCCATCGCGGCGACGCCGCCGGCCTCCATGGCGGAGACGAACTCGACCCGGGTCTCGAACGGCGTCTCCCCGGCGCCCCAGAGACCGAGCCGCATGGCATAGGCGAGACCCGGCACCGTGGTGGCCCCGGTGGCCGAGACATAGGCGATGCGGGCATCGGGCAATGCGTTCTGCAAACGCAGCCCGGCCCGTCCCTGCTGCGACGGCTTGATCTCGCCGCGCTCGGACTTCGACCCCGCCGCGTTGGCCATGGCGTGCGCCTCGTCGAACACCACGACCCCGTCGAAGGCGTGGCGGTCCTCCTCGTCGAGCGAGCCGGCAAGCCATTCGACGATCTGGTCGAGGCGCGAGGGCTTGCCCTGGCGGGACGGCGAGCGCAGCGTGGCGTAGGTCGCGAACAGGATGCCGGCGTCGAGGGGGATCTCCATCCCCTGGCGGAAATTCCCCAGCGGGATGACGTCGCTGTCCAGCCCGCCGAGCGCGGTCCAGTCGCGGCG
>JAJEAZ010000529.1 GCA_022824105.1 Alphaproteobacteria bacterium | reverse complement strand
GAACCCTCCCTGTCGATCCCCTGTCTTCGACGGCAATCATAGCCCGGCGGGCCAATTACGGCTATTCCACTCCGGCTGCCTCCCGCGCACGAACGGAACCGCCTTGCCGCCACGCCACCGCCCGTCCCTCGGCATCCCGCTCATGCTGGTCGCGATGGTCGGCATCACGGCTGTGGACGCCATCGCCAAGCATGTGGCGTCCGGCCTGAGCGGCGTGCAGGTCGCGTGGGGCTATTTCACCTTCATCGCCATCACGCTCGCGATCGGGTTCGCCATCGCCCGCATCCCGCCCCGGCGCTGGCTGCGAACCCGCAATCCCGGACTGCAACTGCTGCGGGCCGGCTGCCTGGTGGGCTCGCTCTCCATGCTGTTCGTCGGCCTGCAATATCTGGCGCTCGCGGACGCCACGGTCATCAGCTTCGCCGCGCCGCTGTTCATGACCGCGTTCTCCTGGCCGGTGCTGAAGGAGCGCGTCGGGCCGCACCGCTGGGCGGCGGTGCTGCTCGGCTGGGTCGGGGTCGTCATGGTGATCCGCCCGGGCCTCGGCATTGTCCACTGGGCGGCCGTGCTGCCGCTCATCGGCGCGGTCTTCTTCGCGGGCTTCCAGCTTGTCACGCGCATCATCACGGCGCGGGAGGACCATCTGGCGACGCTGTTCTACACCTCGGCTGGCGGCGCGCTGCTGCTCACGCTCGCCATGCCCTTCTTCTGGCAGTGGCCCGCCTGGGAGATGTGGGCCTGGATGGCGCTCTCCGGCGCGATCGGCGCGGGTGCGCATTTCCTGATGATCAACGCCTTCGCTGTCACGGAGGCGGCGCTGCTCGCGCCCTTCAACTATTCGCGCATGCTGTGGGCGGTGCTGATCGGCTGGTTCGCTTTCGCCGACCTGCCCGACACGGCGACCTTCGCCGGCGGCGGGCTGATCGTCGCTTCAGGCCTCTATGTGCTCTGGCGCGAGCAGGTCACGCACCGTCGAGCCAGGCCTTGACGAGCCGCCAGGCGATGCTGTCGCGGCGCGGCAGCTCCATGTCGAACTCCTCGATCCGGCCGATCTGCTCGCGCGTCATCCAGCGGGCGTCCTCGAGCTCCTTCGGGTCGATGTTGAGGTCCATCGCCTCCGCTTCGGCATGGAAGCCGAGCATCAGCGACGACGGGAACGGCCAGGGCTGGGAGGCCATGTAGCGCACCTCGCCGACCTTGACGCCGGCCTCCTCGAACACCTCGCGCGCGACCGCTTCCTCCAGGCTCTCGCCCGGCTCGACGAAGCCCGCGAGCGTGGAATAGATGCGCCGCGGAAACTGGTGCGTGCGCCCGAGCAGGCAGTTGTCGCCCTTGTGGACCAGCATGATGACGGCGGGATCCGTGCGCGGGAAATGCTGCGCGCCACAGCCGGTGCAATTGCGCTGGTAGCCGCCGTGGCTCACCTCCGTCGGCGCGCCGCAGACGCCGCAGAAGCGGTGGCGCTGGTGCCAGGTCATCATGCCCCGCGCATGGGCGAGGATGGCGCCCTCGTCCGCCGGGATGACCGGGCCGATCTGGCGCAGGTCCTCGAAGACGCCCTCCGCTCCGATGCGCGGATGGCCGTAGGGGTCCTCCAGGTGGGAAAGGTCGAGGCCGATATAGAGCGTGTCGCCCTCCAGCCCGAGCACCACCTCATGCTGGGCCGCGTCGAGCAGCTCGCCGGCCTCCTCGACCGTCAGGATCAGCGCCCGGTCGTCCTCCGTGTGGACCAGCGAGCGCGACCGCCAGACGGGCACCAGCCGCGTATCCTTCGCGCGCCGCCTGGCCGCGATCCACACCGGATCCTCGCGCAGATGCGAGATCCGGTCGAGCGGCGCGCCCGTGTACCAGAGGTTCTTCAACATGGGAGCGAAAGGAAGCATGGGAGCCGGCCGGGCGCAACACGGGCGGGTGCGGCAGCCGCTTTCGGCGGGCGGGCGATACGCGGCCGCGGCGGCGTTCGGAGTTTTGCGGCTCGGTGTCCGGGATGGACATGAATATACTTGTGGCCAAGTCAAAAGGCAGACCAGGCACCAGGAGCGCCCCGGCATGACGGATCGCCAGCTATTGCCCGCGCTGCGGCTCCATCTCGAATCTCTCTCGGATCGTCTGGGGAACCTTGGGGAACCGGTTGAAGCCAGGATTACGGGTGGTATTGCCGTGAATTACTACACGGGCCACCGAATGTCGGACGATGTCGACATCGACTGGTCGCACCGCGTTCCCATCCCGCCGGACATGCAAGTCTTCGAAGTGCCGAACCCGGACGACCCGCACGACCGGCATCTGGTTGCAATGGATGGCAGCTTTTCCGACGCAATGGGGTCCTTCCCGCCGGATTGGGGGAAGCGGGCGCAGGAAGTATCCCGGGCGGGGAACATCGTCATCCTCGTGATGGACCCTGTCGACCTCGCAGTGTCGAAGGTCGCACGGTTCTCGGACCGCGATCGGGAGGATATCCGCCAGCTTGCCGCGCAAGGCCTTGTCGATCCGTTGCTCTTCGCGGAAAGAATGGAAGAGGCTCTGGACTACTATGTAGGGGATACTACGTTTGTCCGCCAGAATTTCGAGGAAGCCAAAGAGATTGTCGCGAGGGAAGGCGATGCCCCCGAGCCGCCATGAGGACACCTTCAGCGCCGCCCGCCGCAGGGAACGCGACCTGATGGAACTCCTCGCCAGGGTAGCGGCCGGCCGGCACGTACCGGATGGCCGCGAGGATGAGGCTTCCCTGCGCCAGTTGGGCTATGCCTGCGAACTGGCCCGAGGCCGGGTCGAGGATCCCGACGGCAATCTCGGCCGTGTCGCCCGCTTCTGCAGGGCGCGCCTCGAAGGAACGGCTGCGCCCGCCGGCCGTTTCCGGGACCCTGTCCAGGCAAGCTGGGGCGCCCCCTGGCATGTCGATGCGGGCAAGCTGCGCACGGAACTCCCCCTTCACCTGATGAAGCTGCGCCGGAAAGCCCGGAGCGCGGAGGCGGAGACGGCTTGATCCGGGGCGGTCCCGATCTTCCGGGGCAGCCGCAGCGCCCGTCGCCTTGACCGCTACCGCCCCCGGATGCGGGCGGATACCATAGGCTTCTTTGTTCGGACCCGTGGAGCGAGCGGTGCTGCATCCGACGAGACGGCAGGCGTTGGAACAGGAGCCGGGGCTCGCCGGCTACCGGCCGCCGGCGGGCGGTTTCGACGAACTGCTCGACGAAGAAGGCCGGGTCAGGCCGGTCTGGCGGCATTTTGTCGAGGGATTCGCAGGGCTTTCCGAAGCGGAGCTGAAGCGGCGGACGGCGCGCGGCGAGCAATATCTGCATGACGCCGGCGTGTTCTTCCGCCGGCAGGGCGCGGAGGGACCGGGCGGGCGGACATGGCCGTTCAGCCCGGTGCCGCTCATCCTGCACGAAGAGGAATGGCGCCGGCTTGCGGGCGGGCTCGCCCGGCGGGCCGGGCTTCTGGAAGCCGTCATGGCCGACCTCTATGGCGAGGGCCGGCTGGTCGCGGAGGGGTTGCTGCCGGCGGGGCCGGTCGCGGCCAGTCCCGCCTGGCTTCGCCCGCTGGTCGGCGTCAAGCCTGCCTCGGGCCACCATCTGCACTTTATCGCCTTCGATGTCTGCCGCAGGCCGGACGGCGAGTGGCGGGTGCTGCGCGACCGCACCGACTCGCCCGCCGGCGCCGGCACCGCGCTGGAGACGCGGCTCGCCACACAGCGCGTGTTCCAGGAACTGTTCCAGGAATCCCATGTGCACCGCCTGGCCGGCTTCTTCCGGGCATTCCGCGATGCGATGGGCGCGCTGGACCGGGTGGGCGGCGGGCGCGTGGGCATGCTGACGGCGGGCCCCGGCGGGGCGAACTATTTCGAACATGCCTATCTGGCGCGCTATCTGGGCTTCATGCTGTTCGAGGGCGAGGACATCGCCATCGAGAACGGCGCGGCG
>JAJEAZ010000537.1 GCA_022824105.1 Alphaproteobacteria bacterium | reverse complement strand
CCGTGCCGGGGTCGCCCGGATCGTAGATGATCTTGTCCACCACCGTCGCCGTGACGCTGCCATTCGCCTCGTCCGTGCTGTCGCCCACCGTGGAAAGCGTCAGCGTGGCCGAGGGCTGGTTCGCAGGGATGGTGACCGTCTGTGTGCCCTCGTCGCTGCCGGCGAGAAAATCGCTCGCGCCGTCATCCCCGATCTCCAGCGTCACCGTCATCGGCCAGTCCCGCGTCGGCGCGGCCGTCACCGTGAACACCGCATCCCCGCCCTCGGTAATGTCGCTGCCGCCCGCGACCGTGACCTCGCGGCCCTCCAGGCATTGCAGCGCTTCCCGCACGGGCTTCCAGCCGAACCAGACGGCCTCGCCCGCAAGCGCATCGGCGATCGTGTACGATGTCAGACCGGCATCCTGTTCGGCGCCGAACGCGATGAGCACGCGCTGCCATTTCCGGGCGCTTTCGGTCTTGCCCGCGTCCCTGTTCGCATTGCGATAGCCGTAAACCCTGTTCTTCAGGGACTGCGGCACGCATGCGTTCCGCACTGTCGTGTCATTGTCCGTGATGGCGAGCCGCCCGTCGCCCGTGCGCGACCCCGTGGCGCCGCCGCCGAGACCCGTCGCCCCCAGCACCGGCGCGCCGCCCGACGAGGAGGCCGGGACCGACACCGTCACTGTCTCGTTGACCGCGCCGTTATCCTCCTGCGCCGCGAGGGAAATCGTCACCGTCTTGTCGCTCGCCCCCGAACCCGGCCCCTCGAAGGTCACCTGCGGGTTCGTGTCGCCGAGTGCCAGGTTCTGGCAGCTCACCCCCTCCGGCAGCGTGTCCGGGCAATACAGCATGAAGTCCGTGCCGGCCGCGGCGCCCGTGAACTGCAGCGGCGCCACCAGGGTCTCGCCGTCCACAAGGCCGCGCCCCAGCGTCAGCGTGACCTCCGCCATCTGCGTCATGCTGCCCTCGGTGGCGGTGGTGTCCGGCGTCGAGAGCACGACCGTGGTCGCATCGTCATCGGCCACCGCAACCGAAGCCGCATCATCGGGCCCCGCCGCCACCGTGTAGCCAGTGCCGGTCTGGACCGTCGCCGTGACGACGCCATTCGCCTCATCCGCGCTGTCGTTCTCCGTGGAGAGCGTCAGCGTGGCCGAGGGCTGGCCCGCAGGAATGGTGACCGTATGCGAGCCCTCATCGCCCTGGGCCAGGAAATCGCTCGCTGTGTCATCGGCCACTCCGAGCGTCACGTCGAGGTCCGAGGACGGCGCCGGGTCGGCCGTCACCGTGAACACCGCATCCCCGCCCTCGGCGACGGCCGCCCCGGCGGAAAGGCTGATAGACGGGACCGCCGCCGCATCGTCATCGGCCACCGCCACCGAGGCCGCGCCGGGGTCGCCCACACTGTAGCCGGCCTTCTCGACAAGTGTTGCCGAGACGCTGCCATTCGCCTCGTTCGCGCTGTCGTTCTCCGTGGAAACCGTGAGGGTCGCCGAGGGCTGGTTCGCGGGGATCGTGACCGTATGCGAGCCCTCGTCACTCGCGCCAAGAAAATCGCTGACCGCGTCATCCCCGATATCAAGCGTCACCGTGACGTCCCAGGCCACCGCCGGTGCGGCCGTCACCGTGAACGCCGCATCCCCGCCCTCGGTGATGCCATTGCCGCCCGCAACCGTGACCTCGGGACCGTTCAGGCACCGCAGCGCCGTCACCGCAGGGTTCCAGCGGCTTGCCGAGAAGTCCTCCGCATGCTGCTTCGCCGTGGCGGCGGTCATCTCCGTCTCGCCGTTGTTCGCCCCGAACCCGGCCAGCGCCTGCTTCCAGCGCGTTACATGCGCAGCGCCATTCCCCGTCTCCTGCGCATAGTCCTGCACATCCTGAAGCACCGTCCCCGAAAGGCAGGCGTTCACCGGCGCATCGTTGTCGCCCAACTCGATCGTCACATGGTCCGGCGTGCCTGCCGAAAGCCCCGAAGGCAGCGGGCTGCCCAGCTCCACAACGACCGACTCCAGGGCTTCGACATCGCTGTCATCCGCAACCTCGAAATCCGTTGCGCCGCTGATCGCGCCGTCGGCAATCGAGATCGTGCCCGCCAGCGTGTAGTCGGCGGGCGACGCCGTCGTGCCCGAAGCGCGCAGCTGCACCGGGATGGTGAGCGCCTGGCCCGTCGCGTTCGCCGTCCCGAGCGTCGCCGTGACCGTCAGCGCCGGATCGCCCTCATCGACAGCGCCATTGCCGCTTACAGACAGCGAAACCCGATTGTCCGTCCCCGACACCGTCACGGACACCTCCGGCAGATCCGCCGCGGGGATCTTTTTGTAACTACTGTCCGTCGTTGAAATAGTGTGGGATATGGTCGCCGCGCCGGGACTGGCGCCCGTCACTGTCATGGTCTGCGGGATATGCCAGTTGCCGGTCGTGAAGGTCAGCGGCCCGCTCACCGTGGCCGTTGTCCTGTCGTCGCTTTCCGGGGTGACCGTCACGGAGGCGACCGGCGGCGACGGGATCCGGATGTCGTAGGTCGCCGTATTGCTGGCCTCCATCGCCAGGCTGTTGTTATCGACCGCCAGCCCCGCAACGCGCGGCGAGGTCCTGGTGAAGGGCGTCATGTCGCTTTCCGACAGCAGCGCGTCGAAATAGACGATCCGGTTCGGGATCGTCTCGTAGATGGTTGTTTCCCATTTCCTGGTGATCCTGGACGGCAGATACCGGGCCGCCAGATACGCCAGGAAGGACTCCGCTACGTCTTCTTGTTGGGGATGACGCTTGGCATAAGTCGAGATGAACGCCCCGTCGGCATTCTGCGCCGCCACCCAGGCGCGGTCCGGTTTCTTGCCCGTTTGGATCCGATCATCCAGCGACACATGCGCCGCCTCATGGACCAGTCCTTCCTCATCATCTTCGTCCTGCCCGAATCCCGTATAGACACGGACCAGCCCAAACAACCTGGACGCATACCAATTGTGGGTTCCCTTATGTATACTGAGTTTCCGAAGCCCTTTTGCTGGCTTGATCCCGGTTCGCAGCACCTTGGGCAGGCGGCCGATGGCCTTGCCGTATTTTTCGGCCGCAATCGCCGCTTCCGACACTGTGAAGGCGTCATGGACCCGGATCTCGATGGCCTTCTCCCCGCTGCCGCAACTGACCTTGAAGAGCCAGGCAAAGCTATCTTGCGCAGAGTGGCCAATTCCGTCCGGGTTCATGCCCCGGACTCCTCGGGCCGGGTTGGCCTTCGAGACCGTACAGACGGATGGATCGGAAGACGTGATAACGCCAGAAGCAGGCCCTATAGTAGAATAGTGAGCCTCGGCATCCTTCAGCGGCGAGAGGGTCAGGCATGCTGCGGCCAGGATCGCCAGAAGGACCGCGTACGCCCTGCTCCGCATGACTCCCTCTCTTCCCGACCCCACTTGCCGCAGGCGCGGCTCCCGGCTCCCGGAGGAACGGCGCGCCAGCAGCCCTGAAATGCTATCCGAACGCCGCGCCCGCAGCAAACGGCGAACTCGCCCGGCAACCCGCCGCAAAAGCCCCGGTAGACGCGCAATGCATGCAGGGACCCGCATCCTGCTTCACTCCTCCCTGAGCGAGCGCGTGAAATAGTCGGTGAGCGGCTTGGCGAGCCAGTCCAGCGGCGCGCGCGCGCCGGTCTGCAGATAGGCTTCCACCGGCATGCCCGGCGCGAGCGCCAGCGCCCGCCCGGCGCGCTCGGGCCCGACCGGCGCGCCGATGGCGATCTCCACCTCATACCAGGCGAGCCCGCTGCGCTCGTCTGCAAGCGCGTCGGCCGAGACCCTGACCACCTCGCCGCCATATTCCGGCGTGGTGCGCGCCGGGAAGGCCGAGAAGCGCAGCACCGCCGGCTGGCCCGGCCAGACCTGATCCACATCCGTCGGCGCGATGCGCGCCCGCACGGTGAACGCCGTCGCCTCCGGCACCACCTTCGCCACCGCCTCGCCCGGCTGCAGCACCTCGCCCACCGCCGAGACCGCGAGATCATGGACCACGCCCGCCGCCGGCGCCCGCACATCCAGGCGCCCGAGCCGCTCCCGGAGCCCGCCCAGGCGCTCGCGCAGGGCCGTCTCGCGCGCCTGCACGTCCCGGGCCTCGGCCTCCGCCCCCTCAAGCCGCTCCGCCCCGATCTGCAGGATCTGCACCTCGATCTCCGCCATGCGCCCGCGCGCTTCGGCGATCCGCGCCTCCGTCTCGCCCGCCTCGCCCTCGATCAGCGCCCCGGTCCGCTTCAGCGCCATCACCTCCGGCAGTTCC
>JAJEAZ010000190.1 GCA_022824105.1 Alphaproteobacteria bacterium | reverse complement strand
GAGCCTCTTGCAGAATTGCCGGTTTGACGATCAGCGGCCGTGATTTTGGGATCGGTCGGGAAGCCGAGCGGCGTTTTGGAGGCAGCGGCACGGCCGGGTAGAGACCAGAGCAGGTCTGGAACGGGTTTTGAGGCGAGCATTTTGCGGCTGTGCCCGTTCGGGAGCACAGTGCGGGACCGACGGGCCGGACGGGCCGGCGCTATGGAACGGCGAGGCGGATGATCTGGTCGGCGGTCAGGGCGAGCAGGCCGAACATCAGATGGCAGGCGACCTTTGTGGGTCCGCGCACGCGGACATGACGGGCGCCGAATACCGGCGGTCGTTGACCGGAACCGATGGCGGAGCCACCTCCACCGTCGCCCCGGCCCCCGAGCCGGGGCGACGATATGGACCGTAGTCTTCCCATGAGTCTGAAGTCGATGCCGTTGGTAGAACTCGTCCTTGAGCCGGGCGTTGCTCCTCTCGACGACGGAGCGGATGCGGTATCGGACGGTTCGGGCATCGGGATGACCGGAGGCGCGCTGTGCTCGGGCCTCCCGGTTCCGGGCTTCCTTGAGCGCCCTGTCCCGGCGGGGGTTGGTGTCGATGATCGGGATATGGCCGAGACGTTCGCTGACAGCGTGTATCTCGCGCGCGTCGTAGGCGGCGTCCATGAGGTCGTAGAGGTTCACGACCCGTCCGGCGGTCATGGTGGCCAGGGGAATGGAGGCCTGGGAGTCGTGGACGGAGGCTGAGGTGAGGATGGCGCTGAGCGGCACGCCGCAGTCGGCCGTGTCGAGATGGAGCTTGTAGCCCCGCCAGGTCTCCAGGACACCGCGGGCGTTCTTCTTCGTCCCCCGGTCGCAGACCTTCGGGAGGTCGTCGAGCATCGCCTCAAGGGTCATGCCGTTCGCCTGGCGTTCGAGACGGGACAGCGTCTTCGGCCTTTCCTCGCCCCCGGAACAAGCCCGGGGCAAGCTCCTGCGGGGGCGACCGGGCCGGCGCTTCGGCGTCTTGACCTTCGGCTTCACTACTGCCGCTTCCCGACCCTCAATGGCCGTGGAGTCCCGCGATACATGGCCGATAAGCGCCTCTCCCAGCACATTGACCACCAGCGCCTCGTGCATCCTCTCTGCCAGGCGCATCTCGGCGAACTCGGCAAACGCCCGCGAAAACGTCGCCTCGCTCGGGATGCCCCCGAGGCGCGACCAGCCGCACAACCGCCGTAACGCCGGGTCCGCCCCGAGCCTGTCGATCAGGTGCCGCGTCGTCGGAAGGTCCCACACCGCCTTGGCGAGAAAGGCCCGCGCCAAGGCGCGGCGGTCCTCCGGAGGGCGACCCGGACCGCCCCCCGGCGCCCCCACAAAACCTTCCACGCCCACCAGATCCAGCGCCGCCACAAAACGACGGTGCGTCCCAAGCAGCGGACCCACCTCCTCAGCCAGCGCGGGGAACAACTCTCCTTGAAACCGACGCCAGAAATCCGATAGCCTCCTGCCAAGGTTCATCGGGGTCGCCTCCTCGGTAGCTTGTGGCTGGTGCAAACCCAAGATACCGCAGAGCGACCCCGGAACCGGCTAACCCAAAATCAATCATATCAGCGCGGAAATCACGTCCGCGCGACCGTTCTGCAAGAGGCTCTCCTAACAGATAATCTTCAAAAGCGATTCCCCTGCTCGGTCTACGCCATCGGTGACTGCTACCAGCCGCGTGATATCGAACTGGCGGTCACCGACGGTCATCGAGTGGCCCGGGAAATCTGAGTGTAGGTGGACAAGTGCGAGGCGCGGAACGTGAGCATTAACCGATTGGTTGGCAGGTAAGGCATGGAGTACAGGTTCCTGACGGGATCAGCGAAGGGGCGACGGATGACGGCCGCGCCATATCCGTCATCTCCGACCCATAGGGCTATCCGTCGCCCGAGAGTATCCAGGGCGATGCCCGGGCGGTGCTGTCCGCCGGTTACGGCTGAGGCCGGCTCCCCACCCACGGGGGGAACGGCGTAACTGCCGAAGCCAGCGCCGCAATAATCAACAGCCCTGCGATAACCTCTCGGGTCAATACCGGATCGCCGAGCAACATCCAGCCGACAAGCAGTGCGATCACCAGTTCGAAGGCGCCGGCAATAGCGGTCAGGCCGGCGCCGGCGTGGCCGGAACCGGCGGTATAGAGCAATTGCGGGATCACCGTGGTTATCGCCGCAAAGCCGATGAAAATCGCCGCTGCCTGGGGAGCCGTGGGCAGCAGCGGTCCTGCATCAAATATCAGAAGTCCTGGTGCAAGTCCGACCAGCGCACCGGTCAGGCCGATGCTGGCGCGCGGCAGAACGGGAATCGGCTTCAGAGTGCGCGCCAGCGCGACAATCAGGATGGCAAAGCCGACCGGCGACGCGAGGGCCAGCAGAAGTATTTTCGTTCCGCCGCCGGTCAGGCTGCCGGGAGGGACTACGACGGCAGCGGCGGCGACGATGAGCACACAGGCAGCGACCGCCCGCCCCCGGATGCGCTCGCCGAACAGGAGGCGGTCGAGCAAGATCGTGAACAACGGGTAGGTGAAATAGATCACCGAAACGGTCGCCACGCTCAGGTGCCGCAGCGCGGTGAAATAGGCGACCATGCCGAGCGCCGCAATGGCGCCGACGGCGAGTCCGATAAGTGCGAGCCGGCCGTGCGCAAAGGCGCGTGGCAGGAACGGCGACAGGACCAGCACCGGGATCACGAAGCGCCAGGCCGTCGTGACGAGCGGTGAAAGGCCGTTTTCGGCGGCGAACCGCCCGAGCGCGGGGCCCAGACCGAAACAGGCGGAGGCGATCAGAACCAGGACGAAGCCAAGCTTGTAATCCGGTTCGGCGAACATCCGTTTCATGGCGCCCCGTAATGTCGTAGGGCCGCCGGCAAAAAGCCCGGGACGAGCAACTGGACGAACGGGAGGGCATCTTCGATATCGGCATCGGAGTAATGATGCTCCGCGTGGAGCAGGTTCGCCGAACCGCCACGTTCCTGCCGAATGAACATAAAGCGCAACACTACCAACAGGACGGGACCTGTCTGAGCGCCAAATGCGCGCGGAGGCTTCGTCGACGAGGGGAGACGCGCCGACCTGGCCGACATCGAGGATCAAGCCTTCAACCGCTGTCTCCGGAGGGCCGGCAGCGATGGTTCACGCCCTCGACCCGCCAGCGAAGCGGGAGAGGGTCCGGAACGGTGGCGCGGGGTGCGATCTCCGGGCTTTCGTCGCGCACCCCCTAGGGCAATCGCTTTTGGGCTGGTCATGCAGCGGCGCGGGTCAAGTTGAGGAGGAAGTTGTCGTTCCATGCGGCGCGTTTGAGTTTTCCGCGCATGGCGTCTTTGGAGGGTTCCCGGCGAGCGATGTTGAGGGCGAGGCGTCGCAGCAGGGCGAGGTTTTCGGGTCCGTGTTGTTTTCGGTTTCGCTGCCGGTCTTCGTTCATGGTCACGTCGAGCACCCAGTGCAGGCAGTTTTCGATGGCCCAATGGGCGCGCACGGCGTGCTGGAAGCGTTCGGGCGCGAGCGGCGCGCTCATGATGTAGTAGCGGGTTTCGGTTTTCGTGCTGTTTGCGGTTTCGCGCGTCGCCTCGATCTTGCCGATGGCGGCCAGCCCCGGCCAGTC
>JAJEAZ010000011.1 GCA_022824105.1 Alphaproteobacteria bacterium | reverse complement strand
GCCGGCAGTATTGGCCGAGCGCGTGTCCCGGGTCCCCATGGGACGCATCGGGACGATCGACGAGGTCGTCGCCGCAGTGCTGTTTCTTGCATCCGATGCCGCCTCCTACATGACCGGCGGCGAAATGGTGGTCGATGGCGGCGCGACCAGCATGTAGCCGGCGGGCCGTTCCTGCGCCGCCGCGAGGGCGTCAGGGCTGGCGCATGCCGCCCTCCGGGTCGGCGTAGGCGACCGACTCGATCTCGATCAGGAACTCTTCCTTCACCAGCCGGTCGACGATCAGCAGCGTATTCGGCGGATACACCTCGCCGCCGAAGAGCACGGGAAACAGCTCGGCCCGGAGCGCCATGAACCGCTCGATATCCTGGGAATGGACGAGGTAGGTGGTGAATTTGACGATATGGTTGAAGGTGAGGCCCGTGCCTTCGAGGACCGCGCCCAGATTGTCGAGCACCTGGCGCATCTGGGCGTCGAAATCGTTCTTGCCGACCACGCTGCCGTCGCGCCCGACGGAAAGCTGGCCGGCGATGTGCAGCGTCGCGCCGGCGGGCACCGCCGTTGCGTGCGAATAGAGGCCCTGGGCCGGGCCGGTGTTCGGCGGGTTGAGATAGGCGATGGAGTCTGCGGGCATCGTCGTTTCCTTCACGATCGGGAGATTTCGCCCACTTTAGGTCGGCGCGGCGGGGAACTCGATCCGAAATCCGCCGGCGCCATCGGCCCCCGAGCAGGGCGAAGCGAAGCGTTGACGTCTCCATTCGGGCTTGCGCATGATTGCAGGCGCCGGTGTGTCCGTGCACGAAGGGAGAGGAAAATGCGAAACGACACGATCGAGTTCAGGCCGCTCACGCGCCATATCGGCGCGGAAGTGCATGGCGTGGACCTGCGCCAGCCGCTCGACGACGAGGCGTTCCGCACGCTGCACGGCGGGCTGCTTGAGCATCTTGTGCTCTTCTTTCGCGACCAGGACATCGACCACGAACAGCATGTGGCGTTCGGCCGCCGCTTCGGCGAGCTCCACATCCACCCCTCCGCGCCCTGCGTGGACGGTCGCCCGGAGCTCATGAAGATCCACGCCGACGCGACCTCGCCCTTCGCCGAGGGCACTGCCTGGCACACCGACGTGAGCGCCGACGAAGAGCCGCCTATGGCAAGCATCCTGCACCTGAGCACGGTGCCGTCGGTTGGCGGCGACACCCTGTTCTCGAACATGTACGCCGCCTATGACGCCCTCTCCGACACCATGAAGAGCGTCCTCGACCCGCTGGAGGCGCTGCACACCGCCGACGTGCACGTCAACCGCTACGAGCAGATCGGCGGGGGCCTGCGCCGGGAGGAGCATCCGCACGCGATACACCCGGTGATCCGCACCCACCCCGAAACCGGCCGCAAGCTCATCTATGTGAACCAGCCCTTCACGCAGAACATCGTGGGCATGACGCAGGCGGAAAGCGACGCGCTGCTGGAGTTCCTCTATGCGCACAACGCCAAGCCGCAATTCCAGTGCCGGTTCCGGTGGCGGAAGAACTCGATCGCCATGTGGGACAATCGCTGCACGCAGCACCATGCGACCTGGGACTACTATCCCGAGACGAGAAGCGGGGTGCGCGTGACCATCAAGGGCGACCGCCCCTACCACTAGCCGCGGCCCGGCTCCCCGGGGCGCCCGCAACAGCTTCGCCGGCTCCGTCCCGCAATGCAGGCCGGCGGCCGCGGGGCTGCCTGCGCGGGCGGCAATCGGCGGCAGGAAAAATCCGGACCGGATTGACCCGCCGCCCTGTTTCGCTGACATTGCAGGGCGTTTCTGGACCGGAGGCTGAAGCGATGCCGGATGCAGTCGAGCAAGTGGTCGCAGCGGTGCCGACAGGGGCCGCGCTGGGAGCCGTGATCGAGGGCGTGGACCTTTCGGGGCCGCTCGATGACGAGACCTTCGCCGCCATTCATGCCGCCTGGATCGAGCACGGGGTGGTGGTGTTCCGCGGGCAGACGCTGACGGACGCGGATTTCGTCGCCTTCTCGTCGCGCTTCGGCAAGCTCGACCATGCGCCGATCATGGAGAACGGCCAGACGATGGTGGAGGGCGTGCCGGAACTCTATGTGATTTCCAACATCGTCAGGGACGGCAAGCCCATCGGCTCGCTCGGCGCGGGCGAGGCGTCCTGGCACACCGACATGAGCTATGAGGAGCGCCCGCCCAAGGCCAGCGCCCTCTACGCGCTGGAAATCCCGCCGGAGGGCGGCGACACCTGTTTCCTCAACATGTATGCCGCGCTGGAGGCGCTGCCGGCGGAGATGCGGCGCCGGCTGGAATCCGCCAAGGTCCGCCACGATTCGAGCGTCAATTCCGGCGGCTACCTGCGCGCGGGCTTCGACGAGGTGGTGGATGTAAGCGAGGCGCCCGGCGCCAGCCACCCGGCCGTGCCGGTGCATCCGGAAAGCGGGCGGCCGGTGCTCTATCTCGGCCGGCGGCTGAATTCCTATGTCGAAGGCATGAAGGTCTCGGAGTCGGAGGCGCTGCTCGACGAGCTGTGGAGCCATGTCCAGCAGGAGCGCTTCACCTACCGCCACCGCTGGCAGGTGGGCGACGTGGTGCTGTGGGACAACCGCTGCACCATGCACCGCCGCGACCCCTTCGACGCCTCAACGCGCCGGAGGCTGCACCGGACGCAGATCCAGGGGGAGCGGCCGCGGGCGTCGTGACTTAAGCAGAATCGGCCGACGAAGAACGGTTGGGACATGGACTATCGTCGCCCCTGTCGGCGAATCAGAGCTTCTCGGGACCCGGGCGACGATTGAAATTCCGTGGAGGACGCCCTTTGGATTGCTGCGGCTTTTGTTTCTAGCCGTCGAGTTGCGGGATGCCTTCGAGGCCCTTGAAGAACATTTCCAGCGTGTCCGCAGCCGCGTTGGTGCAAATTTGCTCTGCCGTTGACGCGCGGGAATTACGATACTCCCTTGTGTAAGGAGCAACCGGATGACTGAACCGAAGTGGCACGAGCGGAACGATGAAGACCTCCGCCCCGAACCTGTCCTCTACCGGCTGGAAGCGGAGATCAACGGCCAAATTTGGTCGCTCCGCGCCGTTGTGCGTATGCAGGGCAGTCCCCGTCGCAAGACCTTGCAATTGCCGAAGCACGATGCCGAAACGATCAAGGGAATCCTCGAATCCCACTATGGAGAGAAATGGACTCTCGTCAGGGACGGCGACCGATGATCGAACCAAAATATGCGCTCGCGACGTTGCTGCACTGGATCATCGACGCAACCGTTGCCTTCATGTGGGGCTACGGCTGGGCCATGACGGACTTGGTGGAGCACGAAAGGCGGGAACGATGAAGCGATTGCTACTCGGACCTGCATTGGCATCCGCGCTGGCGCTACCGGGCGCGGCGGGTGCCCACTCCTTGGACAACCACTGCCACGTCCATCTCTTTCAGGGGGGCGAAGAACCTGCCCATACCGACCCTATTCCGGGTTGCATAGAGTCGGGCGGGCGCGTCTATGTGCCGTCAGAGTGCTATGTCTCGCGCCCATCTGCCGAGTGCAGGGCACTGATTAAAAGGCGGAGGGTTTCGATGCAGAAGAGCGGTCGCCATAAGGCCCTTCCTGTGAACGGACCGGGCAAGAAGCGCGTCACCCGCCTTTGGGATTGAATCCCGGTGCAATTAAGCGGCGCTTGCCTCCGGTCGTCGGGAGGCGGCCCGATCAAGACCTGCCTGTCCCCGCCCCGAGCGGGGAGCACGGAGGCCAAGCCTCAAAGAGCCCTGGGCCGTCGCTAACGCACCGTCTGGGGCAACGATAGTGGGTAGAGTAAGCGCCGACCGGGTTGACGATGGCGAAACCGGTACGCTCAGGCCGTCGCGAGCGCTGCCGCTGTGTCGGACATGCGGTTGGAGAAGCCCCATTCATTGTCGTACCAGGCCATGACGCGCACGAAGCTGCCGTCTATGACCTTTGTCTGGGTCGAGTCGAACACGGCGCTGTGCGGGTCGTGGTTGAAGTCGGCGGAGACCAGCGGGGCCTCGTTGACGCCGAGAATGCCCTTCAGCCGGCCCCCGGCGGCCTCCGCGATGGCCCCGTTCACCTCGTCTTCGGTCGTGCCGCGGCCGGCGGAGAACTTGAAGTCGATGAGGGACACATTCGCGGTCGGCACGCGCACCGAGGTGCCGTCCAGCTTGCCGGCGAGCTCCGGCAGCACCAGGCCTACGGCGCGGGCGGCACCGGTGGAGGTCGGGATCATCGACTGGCCCGCCGCGCGCGCCCGGCGCAGGTCGCCGTGCAGCGTGTCGAGGATCGCCTGGTCGCCGGTGAAGGCGTGGATCGTCGTCATGAAGCCGCGCTCGATGCCGACGGCGCGGTGCAGCACTTGCGCCACCGGGGCGAGGCAGTTGGTGGTGCAGGAGGCGTTGGAGACGACGGTGTGGCCGGCCTCCAGCCCGTCATGGTTGACGCCGTAGACCACCGTGAGGTCCGCATTGTCCGCCGGGGCGGAGACCAGCACCTTGCGCGCGCCCGCCTCCAGATGCGCCGCGGCCTTGGCCTTGCTGGCGAAAATGCCGGTGCATTCCAGCACGATATCGATGCCGAGCCGGCCCCAGGGCAGGTCCGCCGGGTTGCGCTCGGCCATGACCTCGATGGATCGGCCGGCGACCTCGATGCTGCTGCCTGATGCCTTGACCTCGAACGGCAGGGTCCCGTGGGTCGAATCGTATTTCAGCAGATGCGCATTCGCCTCGACCGAGCCCAGATCGTTGACCGCGACGAACTCCAGATCGTTGCGCCCCGCCTCCAGCGCCGCGCGCAGCGCCAGCCGGCCGATGCGCCCGAACCCGTTGATTGCGACCCTGGCTGTCATGGCCCTCGCCTCCCTTGCTCGTTCGGCGCCCCGGAACTCAGCCGAGCCGGGCGCGCACTTCCTCGACCACCCGCGCGGCCGTGATGCCGAAATGCTCGTAAAGCGCCGGGGCCGGGGCCGAGGCGCCGAAGCCGTCGATGCCGACCACCGCCCCGCCCGGGCCCACATGGCGCTCCCAGCCGAAGGATGACGCCGCCTCGACCGCGACCCGCACCGGCCCCTCCGGCAGCACGCGGGCGCGGTAGGCGGCGTCCTGGCGCTCGAACAGCTCCATCGACGGCATCGACACCACGCGCGCCGGCGCGCCCGAGCCGTCCAGCGCCGCCTTGGCCTCCATCGCGACGCCGACCTCGGAGCCGGTCGCGATCAGCACCGCAGCGGGCTCGCCCTCGCAATCGGCGAGCACATAGGCCCCGCGCGCCGAGAGGTTCTCCGCCGCCGGCTCGGTGCGGACCGCGGGCACGCCCTGGCGCGTCAGCGCGAGCACGGACGGCCCCTTCAGCGACAGCGCGATCTCCCAGCATTCCGCCGTTTCCACCGCGTCGGCCGGGCGCATGGTGACGAGGCCCGGCATGGCGCGCAGGCTCGCCAGATGCTCGATCGGCTGGTGCGTCGGCCCGTCCTCGCCAAGCCCGATGGAATCGTGCGTCATGACAAAGATGGAGCGGATGCCCATAAGCGCCGCGAGGCGGATGGAGGGCCGGCAATAGTCGGTGAAGGTCAGGAAGGTGGCGCCGTAGGGGATGACGCCGCCATGCAGCGCCATGCCGTTCATCGCCGCCGCCATGCCGTGCTCGCGCACGCCGTAATGCAGGTAGCGGCCGCCGTAATTCTCCGCGTTCCAGGGCTCGAGGCCCGGCGTCAGCGTGCCGTTGGAGCCGGTGAGGTCGGCCGAGCCGCCGATGGTCTCCGGCAGCGCCGCGTTCACCGCGCCGAGCGCGCGCTGCGACGCCTGCCTTGTGGCGAGCTTCGGCGGGTCCGCCAGCAGGCCCGCCTTGTAGTCCGCCATCGCGGCCTCGAAGCCGGCGGGCAGCGCCCCGTTCATCCGGCGCTCGAACTCCGCCCGGTCCGGGCTCGCCTCCAGCCGCTTCTGCCAGGCTTCCCGCGCCGCCCTGCCCTTCGCGCCGGCTTCGCGCCAGGCTGCGGCGATATCGTTCGGGATGATGAAGGGCGCATGGGACCAGCCAAGCGCCTCGCGGGCCGCCGCCACCTCGTCCGCGCCGAGCGGCGCGCCGTGCGAGGCGGCCGTCCCGGCCTTGGTCGGCGCGCCGAGCGCAATGGTGGTGCGGCAGGACACGAGCGAGGGGCGCGGGTCGGCGAGCGCCGCGTCGATGGCGCGGGCGATGTCGTCCGGGTCGTGGCCGTCGCAGGCGGTCGTGTGCCAGCCGCAGGCCTCGAAGCGCCCGGCCGGATCGTCCGACATGGCGAGCGCGGTCGGCCCGTCAATGGAGATGCCGTTGTCGTCATAAAGGACAATCAGCCGCCCGAGCCGGAGATGGCCGGCGAGTGCGGCGGCCTCGTGCGACACGCCCTCCATCATGTCGCCGTCGCTGGCGATCACCCAGCAGCGGTGGTCCACGAGGCCGTCGCCGAACGCGGCGTTCATCGCGCGCTCGGCAATGCCCATGCCGACCGCCGTGGCGATGCCCTGCCCGAGCGGCCCGGTCGTGGTCTCGACGCCGGGGCTGTGGCCGTATTCCGGATGGCCCGGCGTGGCGCTGCCGAGCTGGCGGAAGCGCTCGATCTCGCGCATGTCCATGCCGGGATAGCCGGCCAGGTGCAGCAGGCCGTAAAGCAGCATCGAGCCGTGCCCGGCGGACAGCACGAACCGGTCCCGGTCGGGCCAGTCGGGAGCGCCGGCGTCGTAGCGCAGATAGCGCGTGAACAGCACCGTCGCCACGTCCGCCATGCCCATCGGCATGCCCGGATGGCCCGATGCGGCCTGCTCTACGGCATCCATCGCAAGCACGCGCAAGGCGTTCGCCATCGGGGCGAGGTCGGGTCTGGCGGACATGGGGATCGAAAGGTCCAGGAACGGAGGCGTCGGGACGGGGAAAATGCCCGCCCCGGACCGCCGCCGTCAACTCGGCCGGACAGCGGTTTGTTGACGCTGGTGAATGCGGGCTGTCAAATAAGGGACGCAACGGGGCCGGAAACCGCATGACCGGAAACGAAACCGTCATTTTGCGCATCGAAGCGGCGCTTTCGCGCATGGACGCCGCTCTGGAGCGGCTCGATTCGGCCCCGGCCGGAAATCCCGAGGCCGAAACCGAGATCGCCGCTCTCCGGGCCCTGCACGGCCAGGTTGCGGCGCGCCTCGACGCCGCCATAGCCCGCCTCGATGCGGCGGTCGAGAGCGGGGAGTAGCGCCTTGGCCCAGGTCGCCATCACCATCAACGGCAAGCAATACAGCCTCTCCTGCGACGACGGCCAGGAGGAGCGCATCCGGGCGGCGGGCGCGCTGCTGAACGCCGGGGTCGGCGAACTCGCAAACCAGATGGACCGGGTGAACGACCTCAACCTCGTGGTCATGGCGAGCGTGATGCTGGCCGACGACCTCATCCGGGAGCAGACGGCCCGGAAGCAGGAGGAGGCGCCGGACCTGGAGGAACTGGCCATGGCGCTCGAATATCTCGCCGACAAGGTCGAGTCGGTTGCGTCCAGATTCGCGCCCGAATAGAGTCGCCGCGAAGCTGCCCGGTGCGTTTGGCTAACGAAATCCCGGGGCCGTTACTGAAACTCCAGGGAGTTGTCCCTGCCGGAGCCCCGGCTTCGGTACACGACGCCCACCTCGTTAGCGAGGGTTCCGGAGGATTGGCTTGAGACCGACGGCCAGGGCGGCTTCGCTTTCCTCCGCCAAGGCGGCCATGCGCCGCGAAATGCTGCGGCGGCGGGCGGGCTTCCCGCCGGCCGCGCTTTGCCGGGAGGCGGCGCTCGAAGCGCGGTGCATCGCGGGCTACTGGCCCGTGCGCGGGGAAATCGACCCCCGCCCGCTGCTGCAGGCGCTCGGCCGGCCGGTGGCGCTGCCGGTGACCGGAGCGCGCGGCACCGTGCTGGACTTCCGCCTCTGGCGGCCGGGTGACAGGATGGCTCCGGGCCCTTTCGGCATTCCGGAGCCGACGGGGCCGACGGCGGAGCCGGACGTGCTGCTGGTGCCGCTGCTCGCTTTCGATGCCCGCGGCAACCGGCTCGGTTACGGAGGCGGCTATTACGACCGGACGATTGCGGCGACGGGCGCCCTTGCCATCGGCGCGGCCCATGCGGCACAGGAGGTGGCGGCCGTGCCCGTCGGGCCGGACGACCGGCGGCTCGCCGGCATCCTGACGGAGACCGGACTCAGATTTTTCCAGCGGAGACCGTAACGTGCGAATCCTCTTTCTCGGCGATGTGGTGGCCCGGACGGGCCGCGATGCGGTGGCGAAGGAGCTGCCGGAACTGCGCCGGCGGCTCGCCGTGGACCTCGCCGTGGTCAATGGCGAGAACATGGCCCACGGCATCGGCATGATGCCGGACATGGTGGAAGGCCTGTTCAAGGCCGGGGCCGACGTCGTGACCTCCGGCAACCATGTCTGGGACCGCAAGGAGGTCATCCCCTTCATGGAGGGCGAGCCGAGGCTGCTGCGCCCGATCAACTACCCGCCCGGCACGCCGGGGCGGGGGCTGGCCGAGGTCGTGCTGGACGACGGGCGCAGGGCGGTCGTCCTCAACGCCATGGCGCGGCTCTTCATGGACCCGCTGGACGACCCCTTCGCCACGGTGCTCCGCGCGCTCAAGCGCTACCCGCTCGGCGGGGGGACGCACGCAATCCTGATCGACTTCCACGGGGAGGCGAGCGCGGAGAAGATGGCCTTCGGGCATTTCTTCGACGGCGAGGTATCGGCCGTGGTCGGCACCCACACCCATGTCCCGACCGCCGACGCCACGGTGCTGCCCAAGGGCACCGCCTACCAGACCGACGCCGGCATGTGCGGCGACTACGACTCGGTCATCGGCATGGCCAAGGACGAGCCGATGCGCCGCTTCGTGCGCAAGATGTCGGGGGGACGGCCGGAGCCGGCGGCGGGCCCGGCGACCGTATGCGGCCTCTTCGTCGAAACCGACGACCGCACGGGGCTGGCGCTGAGCGCCGAGCCGGTGCGGGTCGGGGGCCGCCTCTCGCAGACCCTGCCCGCCTGCGTTATATAGCCACGGGTCCCGATTCCGCGGCGGCAAGAGGGCGCACAGGCCGATGGCCGGACATTCGCAATTCAAGAACATCATGTACCGCAAGGGCGCGCAGGACGCCAAGCGCGCGCGCCTCTTCACCAAGATCGGGCGCGAGATCGAGGTGGCGGCGAAGCTGGGCTCCCCCGACCCCGACTCGAACCCCCGCCTGCGCTCCGCCATCCAGGCCGCCCGCGCCGCCAACATGCCGCGCGACCGCATCGACCGCGCGATGAAGCGCGCCGCCGGCGACGGCGACGGGGCCGTCTATGAGGAGGTGCGCTACGAGGGCTACGGGCCGGCCGGCGTCGCGGTGATCGTCGAGGCGCTGACCGACAACCGCAACCGCACGGCGGCCGATGTCCGCGCCGCCTTTTCCAAGAACGGCGGCTCGCTGGGCGAAACCGGCTCGGTGAGCTTCCTGTTCGACCGGGCGGGGCTGGTCCGCTTCGCCCGCGAGGCCGCCAGCAGCGACGAGATTTTCGAGGCAGCGCTGGAAGCCGGCGCCGACGACATGGCCTCCGACGACGAAGGCCACGACGTGCTGACCGCGCCGGAAGAACTGCATGCGGTGCGCGAGGCGCTGGAGCGGTCCATCGGCGAGCCGCAGGCGGCGCGGCTCATCTGGAAGCCGCAGACCCTCGTGCCCGTCGGTGAGGAACCGGCGGCCGGGCTCTTCAAGCTGCTCGAAGCGCTCGACGACCATGACGACGTGCAGAACGTCTCGGCCAATTACGACGTGTCGGACGAGGTGCTCGCCCGGCTCGCCGGATGACCCGCGGCGGCCGCGTCATCGGCTTCGACCCCGGCTTGCGGGTCACGGGGTGGGGGATCGTCGACGCGCATGGCAGCCGGCTCGTCCACGTCGCCAACGGCGAACTCAAGCCGGACCCGAAGGCGGGGACGGCGGACCGGCTGGCCGAACTCTTCGCCGGCATTTCGCAGGTGATCGAGGAATTCAGGCCCGATACGGCGGCGGTCGAGGAGACCTTCGTCCATCGCAGCCCGGGCGCGGCGCTGAAGCTCGGCATGGCGCGCGGCGCGGCGCTGGTGGCCTCCGCCAATGCGGGGCTGCCGGTGACGGAATATGCCGCGCGCAGCGTCAAGAAGGCGCTGGTGGGCGCCGGCGGGGCGGACAAGTCGCAGGTGCAATACATGATCGGCATCCTGCTGCCCGGCTGCAATCCGGCGGGGCCGGACGCCGCCGATGCGCTGGCCGTTGCGGTCGCCCATGCGCACCATATGCCGCTGGCGGCCGCCGGATGATCGGGCGGCTCACGGGCAGGGTCGATCTCGGCGATGGCGAGGCGCTGATCGTCGATGTCGCCGGCGTCGGCTATGTGGTCAGCGCTTCCAGCCGGACGGCCGGACGGCTGGAGAACGGCCGGGACGCCACCCTGCTGGTCGAGACGCGGGTCCGCGAGGATTCGATCGCGCTTTACGGCTTCGCCGATGCCGCCGAACGGGACTGGTTCCGCCACCTGACCGGCGTGCAGGGTGTCGGCGGGCGCGTGGCGCTCGCCATGCTTTCCGCGCTCTCGCCGGATGAGCTTGCGACGGCCCTGCTCTCCGAGGACCGGAAGGCGCTCACCCGCGCCGAGGGTGTCGGCCCGAGGCTGGCGGCGCGTATCCTCAACGAGCTGAAGGGCAAGGCCGAGATGCCGGCGACGGCGCTCTCCGTGCCCGGCGCCTCGGGCGCGGCCGGCGGCGATGAGCTGCTTTCGGCGCTCGCCAATCTCGGCTACGGACGCTCCGAGGCGCTCGCGGCCGCGGCGGCGGCCAGGCGCAGCCTGGGCGAGACGGCTGCTTTCGACGACCTGGTCCGGGCGAGCCTCAGGGAACTCGTGCGATGACTGCGGAGCGGACCGTGGCGCCTGAAAACCGCCCGGGAGACCGCGATGCGGCGCTGCGCCCCGGAACACTCGAGGAATTCGTCGGCCAGGAGCGCCTCAGGCGCAACCTCAGGGTCTTCATAGACGCCGCCAGGGCGCGCGGCGAAGCGCTCGACCATGTGCTGTTCGTCGGGCCTCCGGGCCTCGGCAAGACGACGCTGGCGCAGATCGTCGCCCGCGAACTGGGCGTCGGTTTCCGCGCGACCTCCGGGCCGATCATCCTGCGCGCCGGCGACCTCGCGGCCCTGCTGACCAACCTCCAGCCGCGCGACGTGCTGTTCATCGACGAAATCCACCGCCTGAACCCGGCGGTCGAGGAAATCCTCTACCCGGCGCTGGAGGACTGCCAGCTCGACCTGATGATCGGCGAGGGGCCGGCCGCGCGCTCGGTGCGCATCGACCTGCCGCCCTTTACCCTGGTCGGCGCCACGACGCGCGCCGGCCTGCTGACCACGCCGCTGCGCGAGCGCTTCGGCATTCCGCTGCGGCTCGAATTCTACGAACCGGAAGAACTGGCGCTGATCGTGGCGCGCGCCGCCGGGCTGCTCGGCATGCCGGCGAGCGAGGCGGGCGCGCTGGAAATCGCCCGGCGCGCGCGCGGCACGCCGCGCATCGCAGGCAGGCTGTTGCGCCGGGTCCACGACTTTGCGGCCGTGGCGGGACGCGGGGAAATCGACCAGGTGGCGGCCGACGCCGCGCTCGTGCAGCTGGAAGTGGACCGGCTCGGCCTCGACGCCATGGACCGCCGCTATATGCGCTGCCTGGCGGAAGCCTATGGCGGCGGCCCCGCCGGAGCCGAAGCGCTCGCGGCCACGCTTGCCGAGCAGCGCGACGTGCTGGAGGAGGTGGTCGAGCCCTATCTCATCCGGGAGGCGCTGGTGCTGCGCACGCCGCGCGGGCGCGTGCTCTCGCGGCAGGGGTGGGAATGCCTCGGCCTTTCGCCGCCCCGGAGCGCGGGGGACCTCTTCGATGGAGGCTGACCCCGAGTGCGGGCCACCCGGCCGGAAGGGCCATGTCTTCCCGGTCCGGATTTACTATGAGGACACCGACGCGGGCGGCATCGTCTATCACGCCGCCTATCTGCGCTTTGCGGAGCGGGCCCGCACCGAACTCTTGCGGGAGCTCGGTTTCACCAACCGCACCATCGCGTTCGCCGTGGTCGATTGCACGGTCCGCTACCACCGGCCGGCCAGGCTGGACGATGAACTCGAAGTGCGCACGACGCCGACCGGCGTTGGAGCCGCGACATTGTCGCTGGCACAGAGTATATGGCGGGCCGATGAGTTGCTGGTAACGATTCGCATCCGCGTCGCCAGCCTTGGCGAAAATGGCCGCCCCACGCGGCTTCCGGTTCGGTTACGCCATGTTTTTGCCCAATTGCAGGGCGATATGAGAGAGGGTTAGGCGTTCGATGGACGACGCTCTGGTGCAAGGTCTTATCACGAGTTCGATCGCGGCGACGGATACCCTGTCGCCGTTCAGCCTGTTTCTGCAGGCCGATCTTGTCGTCAAGGCAGTGATGCTCGTGCTGGTGCTCGCCTCCGTCATGTCCTGGGCGGTCATCTTCGAGAAATGGCGCCGGATGCGCCGGCTCAACCGGGACGCGAACAGGTTCGAGGAACTGTTCTGGTCGGTGGCCTCTCTGGAAGACCTGCATGCGCAGACCGGCCACCAGGACCGCGACCCCATGAGCTGCGTGTTCGGCGAGGCCATGATGGAGCTGCAGGGGTCGTTCGGCAGCGGGGCGCTGGGCGACGCAACGGCCCGCGAGGCGCTGCAGGCGCGGGTCGAAAGGGTGATGACGGTCGAGGCCGGGCGCTGGATGGACCGGATCGAACGGCACATGATCTTTCTCGCCTCGGTCGGGTCGGTGTCGCCGTTCATCGGCCTGTTCGGCACGGTCTGGGGCATCATGAACAGCTTCGCCGCGATCGCGGCGTCCAAACAGACCAACCTCGCCGTCGTCGCGCCGGGCATCGCCGAAGCGCTGTTCGCGACCGCCCTCGGGCTGGTCGCCGCCATCCCGGCGGTCGTTGCCTACAACAAGCTCTCGAACGACATCAACCGGTACGGCGCAAGGCTGGACGGGCTCGTCGCCGACGTGGTCACCGTCACCTCGCGCGAACTTTCGGAGGCCGGCTGAGGTGGCGGCCCCGCTCGGTGGACCGGGCCGGCGCGGCCGCAGATACCGCCCGATGAGCGAGATCAACGTGACGCCTCTCGTCGACGTCATGCTGGTGTTGCTGGTGGTGTTCATGATTACCGCGCCCCTGCTCACGGTGGGCGTGCCGGTGGACCTGCCGGAGACCGAGGCCGCGCAGCTCACCGACCGGGACGAGCCGCTGGTGGTCACCGTCGATGCCGAAGGCAAGGTCCATATCCAGGAAACCGAGGTCGCGTTCGACGAGCTCGCCGCGAAGCTGCGCGCGATCATGGGCGCGCGCGAGGATACTTACGTCTATGTGCGCGGCGACCGGACCATCGCCTACGGACGGGTGATGGAGGTGATGGGCGCGTTGGCGGCGGCAGGCTTCGACAAGGTGTCGCTCATGGCGGAAATTCCGCACGCGGGGTCTTCGCAATGACCCATTCGAGCCTGCTCGTCTCCGCGCTTGCCCATATTGCCCTGCTGATCCTGGCTGCGGTGGGGCTGCCTGCGCTGCACGACCCGCCCGACCCGGTAGAGGTGCCGATCCCTGTCTCGGTCACCATGGTGGCCGAGCGCACCGAAGCGAAGGGGCCCCTGCCGCCGGTGGAAACCCCGCCCCCCGAAGCCCCGCCGGAGCCTCCCGAACCCGAGCCGGTCGCTGCAGAGCCACCGCCTGTCGAGCCTCCGCCTCCCGAACCGCCCAAACCGGAAAAGCCCGTGGAGGTCGCCGCGCTCGCTCCCGAGCCGCCAAAGCCCGAACCGCCGCCCGAGCCGGAACCGGTGTCCGTGGCCGCCCCGCTCCCTCCCGAGCCGCCGGAGCCCGAACCGCCGGCCGCCGACCCGAAACCGGTGCCCCTGCCGCAACGCCCGCCGCAGCAGCAGGCGCGGGCGAAACCGCCTTCCAAGCCTCCCGAACCGGCGCCGGAGCCTCCCCCGCTGCCGGAGGCCGCGCCCGAGGACCCGCCCGACGAACTTGCGGCGCTTCGGAAGGCCGCGCGGCCCAACGATCTCGACGCCCTGCGAAGCGCCTTGTCGGCCCAAACACCCGCCCCGCGCGAGGAAGCCGAGGAACCGGTGTTCACCGTCTCCGAGAAGCACCGGCTGTTCCGGCAGCTTTCCCGCTGCTGGCACACGATTCCCGGTCTTGCCCCTTCCGAACGGCACATCGTCGTGCTCCAGGTTGCGCTCGGTCCGGACCGGCGCGTCACCTCGGTCGAGGCCATCGACGAAAAAAGCAGCCGCAGCTACCGGGCCGCCCGGGAACGTGCGGAGCGCGCACTGAGCCATCCGTTCTGCGAGCAACTCGACGTGCCGGCTGGCAAAATGGCGCTGTGGAAATCGCTGACCCTGCGGTTCGACCCGAACCGCATGCAATAGACGAGGAGGCCGCGACCATGCCGCTCCCGTTTTTCCGTCTCGTCACGCTCCTGACGCTGTTGGCGGCGGCCCCGCCTGCGGCGGCGCAGGTGACCATCGACATCACCGAGGGCGTTCCGGATCCGGTGCCGGTCGCCATCGCTCCTTTCACGAGCGAGGACAGGGAGGCCGCGCGCTTCGGCGACGACATTGCGCAGGTCGTTCGCGCCGACCTCGAGAGCTCCGGGCTCTTCCGGGCGATCTCCGAAGAGGCATTCCTGTCCACGCCGAAGGACGCCAATCTTCGCCCGGACTTCAACAATTGGCGCGTTATCGGGGCGCAGTTGCTGGCGGTGGGCCAAACCTCGATGCAGGCTGACGGCCGGTTGCACGCCGTGTTCCGGCTGTGGGACGTCCTGACCCAGCAGCAGATCGTGGGCGTGACCTACACCACCCTGCCGGAGAACTGGCGGCGGCTGGCGCACAAGACCGCGGACGCCATCTACAAGGAGGTCACCGGCGAGGAGGGATATTTCGACAGCCGGATCGTCTATATCTCGGAGACGGGCCCTGCGGACAAGCGCCGGAAACGGCTCGTGCTGATGGACCAGGACGGGGCGCGCGCACGGTACCTGACCGACGGCGCCAACCTCGTGCTGACGCCCCGGTTTTCGCCGACCAAGCAGGAAATCATCTACCTCGCCTACGACCGCCCGAACCAGCCGCCGAGCGTCCATATCTTCAATATCGACTCCAACCAGCGCGAAGGCCTGGGGCGCTTCCCCGGAATGCAATATGCGCCGCGCTTCTCTCCGGACGGAAACAGCGTGCTGATCACGATGACCCAGGAGGAGGGTAATTCCGACATCTTCTCCATGAACCTCGGCACACGGAACCTCACACGCCTCACATACACCGCCGGCATTGACGCCGCCGCATCCTACAGCCCCGACGGCGCCCGGATCGTGTTCGAGTCGAAGCGGAGCGGCACCCAGCAGCTTTATGTCATGAACGCCGACGGGTCCGAGCCGCGGCGGATCAGCACCGGCAAGGGCCGGTTCGCAACGCCCGTATGGTCGCCGCGCGGAGACCTCATCGCCTTCACGAAAATCCTGGGCGGACAGTTCCATATCGGCACCATGCGCCCCGACGGCACGGAGCCGAGAATCCTGGACTCGGCCTACCATGCGGAGGGGCCGACCTGGTCGCCGAACGGACGGGTATTGGCCTATTTCAAACAGGACAGCCCGCATGAGCGCCGGGTGGGCCTTTCGCCCGGATTGTGGCAGGTGAACATCATCGGAGGCGCGCCGCGCCGGATCGAGACGGAGACCGACGCCTCCGACCCGGCATGGTCGCCGATTTCCCGGTGAATACCCTTGTGCCGAGGTTCGAATACAGCACAATGATGCCGATTCGCGGCCGGCTCGTGCGCCGTGAAACAGAAGGAGATTTCGGATGTCGATAAAACTGCTGGCACCGGCCCTGGCGCTGGTGCTGCTCGCCGCCTGCGAGACGGGCTCGGAGTTGGACGACGACAAGGCGGCCGCTGCGCCGGCGACCACGCAGAGCACCGAGACAGCGGCCAAGCAGGACCAGGGAGTCGCCTCACAGGCGCTTGCGCCTCCGCCGGGGTCGGCAGAAGAACTGCAACAGGTTATCGGCGACCGGATCCATTTCGCTTACGACCAGCACGACCTGAACGGCGAGGCCCAGGACCAGGTTGCCGCCTGGGCGAACTGGCTTACGGCGCATAACGGCCTGTCGGTCGTCGTCGAAGGCCACGCGGACGAACGCGGCACGCGCGAATACAACCTCGCGCTCGGCGAGCGGCGCGCCGCCGAGGTGCGCAGCTATCTGCTTGCCTCGGGCATCGACGCCAACCGGGTTCGCATCGTCAGCTACGGCAAGGAAAGGCCCGTTGCGGTCGAGTCGAACGAGGAAGCCTGGGCCCAGAACCGCCGTTCGGTGATGATTCTCGATTGATCCCGCCATGCGCGTTCTGGCGTTCCTGCTGCTCTGCGCCCTGCCCTCCGCGGCAGCGGCGCAGACGGCCGACCGGGCGCTGCTCCCGATCCTGAACCGGCTCTCGGCGTATGAGCGCGACCTGCGCGATCTCACCAATACGGTCGAGCGGCTGCAAGGGCAGATCGACGGCCTGGAACGACGCATCGGGGAGCTGGAACGCGCAGCCGCGCAGCAACCGGCGCAACCCTCCGAACCGCCGGTCGCCGATGCCGACAGCGCCGCTGCGCCCGCCGCCCCGGCGGACGAAACCGGAGCGGGAACGCCGGCCGCGCTGCCCGGCGGCGACGCGCTGGAACTCTACAAGCAGGGCCGGACCCTGCTGCTTCAGGCGCGCCTGCCTGAAGCCGAGCAGGTTTTCGATAGTTTCCTCAAGGACTTCGCCGACCACGAACTGGCCAACAATGCCCGGCATTGGCTGGCTACCAGCCTTGCAGGGCAGGGCAAGCACGGACCTGCCGCCCAGCAATTCCTTCGCGGTTACGAAAAGGACCCCGACGGACCCAAGGCTCCCGACAATCTGCTGAAACTCGGCAAGGCGTTCGCCGCGCTGGACAAGCGGGACGAAGCCTGCATCGCCCTTTCGAAACTCCTGCGCGACCACAAGCAGGCGCCCGCTGCCGTCATCTCCAACGCCGATGCCGAGCACCGACGGCTCAAGTGCTGACTCCGGTATCGCCGCCTTCCGTTCACCGCTTCGCCTCCAGGATCCCGCCGCCGGATCCGCTGTTTGAAGGCGCCATGGAACGGCTCGGGCCGTTCGAACCGGCGCCGCGTATCGTGACCGCCGTCTCGGGCGGGCGCGACAGCATGGCTCTCACGCTGATGGCGAAGGCCTGGACCGACGCGCGCGGCGGAGAGCTTCTGGCGGTCACCGTCGACCACCGTCTTCGCCCCGAATCCGCCGACGAGGCGGCAGAGGCCGGCGTCCGGCTGGCGGGTTTCGGTATTCCGCATCGCATCCTCGTCCGCACCGGCCCGCTTGCGGCCGGCAACAAGCAGGCGGCGGCGCGCCAGCTCCGGTACCGGCTGCTTGCCGAAGCCTGCCGGGACGCCGGGGCCCTGCATCTGCTGCTCGGCCACCATCTGGAGGACCAGGGCGAGACGGCGGCGATGCGCGCCGAACGCGGCAGCGGCGACATCGGCCTCGCCGCCATGACGCCGCTCCGCGAACTTCCCGACATGCGGCTGCTGCGCCCCTTGCTGGAGCGGCCCCGGCGCGACCTGGAAGCCTATCTGGGCCGGCTGGGCGTCGGGTGGAGCGACGATCCGACGAATCTGGCGCCCACGGCTGCGCGGGGCCGCCTCCGGGCCGCCATGACGGCTTCGCAACTGGGAACCATGGGCCGCGACGCGGCGGAACGGGCATCCCCTCGCCGGCTGCGGGAAGAGCAGGCGGCGGACCTGCTGGCGCAAACGGTCGAACTCCACGACAGCGGTATCGCGCGCATCGACATTCCCCGCATGCTCGCCTCGCCGGTCGGCGAGCCCGCGCTCGGTCGCGCGCTCGCAACCCTGGGCGGGAAGGTCCATCCGCCGCGCAGCAGGAGGGTTGCGGGCCTCTTCGCCCGGCTCCTCGCGGAGGCGCCGTCCGGAGCCGTGCTGGGCGGCTGCGCGCTGGTGCGGACGCGAACCGGCTGGTGGTGCGGCCGGGAGGCGGGCCGGGTCACGGAGGTGTTGAAGCTCGGCCCGGGCGGGCAAGGGCTTTGGGACGGGCGTTTCGAGGTCGCCAATCCCGGGCCTTCGCCGGTCACGGTGGCCCGGCGGACGCGGGCGGCGCCGGCGGCGTCCCGGCCGTGGCCGGCCGCGCTCGACTGCGCCCTGCCCGCCTTCTTCTCCGGGGACGGCCGGGAACTGGAACCGGACGACATGACGCGCAGGCTTGACGAAAGGGCCTATCCCTGTGCGACATTCCGGCCGCGCTCTGCGCTGACGGACCCGGGCTTTGCTCTTGTTTCCAGCGGCGCACGACTTAACTAGAATCGGGATACCCCGACACCATTCCATGCCGGCCGGAGGCGTTCGCTGAAGACGATGGGCAAGAATATCGCGATATGGCTCGTTCTCGGCGTTCTGCTGATCCTGCTGTTCAACGTCTTCCAGGGATCGGGCAACCGCAGCGGGCAGAACGGCCTTCCCTTCTCGGACTTCGTCGCCCAGGTCGAGGCAGGCCATGTCCAGGAAGTCACGATCCAGGGCCGCACGATCGTCGGCCAGACCAAGGACGGCAAGCGCTTCACCACCTACACGCCGGAAGACCCCGGCCTTGTCGAGCGGCTGCGCAAGGGCGGCGTGCGGATCAATGCTGTGCCGCCCGACGACGGTCTCTCGCTCGTCTCCATCCTGATCTCCTGGTTCCCGATGCTGCTGCTGATCGGCGTGTGGATCTTCTTCATGCGCCAGATGCAGTCCGGCGGCGGGCGGGCCATGGGCTTCGGCAAGTCGAAGGCGCGGATGCTGACGGAGAAGTCCGGCCGCGTGACCTTCGAGGACGTCGCCGGCATCGACGAGGCCAAGGAAGAGCTGGAGGAGGTGGTCGAGTATCTGCGCGACCCGCAGAAATTCCAGCGCCTCGGCGGCCGCATCCCGAAGGGCGTGCTGCTGGTGGGCCCGCCCGGCACCGGCAAGACGCTGCTCGCGCGCGCCATCGCCGGCGAGGCGAATGTCCCCTTCTTCACGATCTCCGGCTCCGACTTCGTCGAGATGTTCGTCGGCGTCGGCGCAAGCCGGGTGCGTGACATGTTCGAGCAGGGCAAGAAGAACGCGCCCTGCATCATCTTCATCGACGAGATCGACGCGGTCGGGCGCCATCGCGGCGCGGGCCTCGGCGGCGGCAATGACGAACGCGAACAGACGCTCAACCAGCTGCTGGTCGAGATGGATGGCTTCGAGACCAATGAAGGCGTCATCCTGATCGCCGCCACCAACCGCCCGGACGTGCTCGACCCCGCACTCCTCAGGCCGGGCCGCTTCGACCGCCAGGTCGTGGTGCCCAATCCCGACATTCTCGGCCGCGAGAAGATCCTGAAAGTGCATCTGAAGAAGGTGCCGCTGGCCCCGGACGCGGAAGCCAAGGTGATCGCGCGCGCCACTTCAGGCTTCTCGGGGGCCGACCTCGCCAACCTCGTCAACGAGGCCGCGCTGCTCGCCGCAAGGCGCGACAAGCGCTTCGTCACCATGTCGGACCTCGAAGAGGCCAAGGACAAGGTGATGATGGGCGCCGAGCGCCGGTCCATGGTGATGAGCGAGGACGAGAAGAAGCTCACCGCCTACCACGAAGGCGGCCATGCGCTGGTGATGCTGAGCCTCGAGCACCACGATCCGCTGCACAAGGTGTCCATCGTGCCGCGCGGCCGGGCGCTGGGCGTGGCCCACTTCATGCCGGAGCGGGACAAGTACAGCCAGTCCAAGGTTGAACTCCAGGCGCTGCTGGCCGGCCTGTTCGGCGGGCGCGTGGCGGAGGAGTTGATCTTCGGCGAGGAAAAGGTGACGACCGGGGCGGCCTCGGACATCCAGCAGGCCACCCGCATCGCGCGGCGCATGGTCACGGAATGGGGCTTTGGCGACGATCTCGGGCCGCTGCGCTATGCCGACAATGAAGAGGAAGTCTTCCTCGGGCACTCGGTGGCCCAGCGCAAGAACGTCTCCGACGAGACCGCGCGCATTATCGACGCCGAGACGCGCCGCCTCGTCGAAGAGGGGGAGACGACCGCCCGGCGCATCCTCACGGACCGGATCGACGACCTGCATGTCGTCGCGAAAGCGCTGCTGGAGTTCGAGACGCTCAGCCGGACCGAGGTCGAGGCCGCCATTCGCGGCGAGCCGATCCGGCGCGACGAGCCGGCGTCTTCTCCCGAAGGGCCGATGCGCGGCGCCTCCGTGCCGTCGAGCGGCCAGCGCGGGCGCGGCCCCAGCCCCATGCCCGGAGGGCTCGGCCCCGAACCGCAGCCGGAGGGCTAGGCGCTCCGCCGGGCGCCGGTCCCGATCTTGCCTGAGCCGCCTGCCCGCTTCGCCGGACTGTCCACCCGGCGCCCCCTCGTCATGGGCGTGGTCAATGTGACCCCGGACAGCTTTTCCGACGGCGGCGACTGGTTCGACCCGGACGCCGCCATCGCACGCGGCAGGGCGCTGGCGGCGGCGGGCGCGGATATCGTCGATGTCGGCGGGGAGTCCACCCGCCCCGGCGCCGTCGAGGTCGATGAGGCGGAGGAGTGTCGACGCATCCTGCCGGTCGTGGCGGCGCTCGCCGGGGACGGCATCCCGGTCTCGGTCGATACGCGCCATGTCCGCGTGCTTCGCGCCGCACTCGATGCCGGCGGCTCCATCGCCAACGATGTTTCGGCGCTTACCGCAGACCCGGCCTCGCTCAGCCTTGTGGCCGGGACGGGCGCGAGCGCCGTGCTGGTCCACATGCAGGGCAGGCCGGAGTCCATGCAGGACGACCCGCACTATGAGGACGTGGTGGAGGATGTGCTCGCTTTCCTCGCCGGGCGGGTCGAGGCCTGCCGGGCGGCGGGCATTGGCCCCGAGCGCCTCGCTGTCGATCCCGGCTACGGGTTCGGCAAGACGCTGGAGCACAACCTCGCCCTGCTGCGCGGACTGGAGCGTTTCCAGGCGCTCGGATGCACGGTCGCGATCGGCGTCTCGCGCAAGGCGTCGCTGGGCCGCCTTTCCGGGGAAGCCGACCCGAAGCGCCGCTTCCCCGAGTCGCTGGCGGCTGGCCTGTTCGCGCTGGACCGGGGCGTGCGCCTGCTCCGGGTCCACGATGTCGGGGAGACCCGCCGCGCGCTTGCGGTCTGGCAGGCGCTTCGTCATGTTTGAGGCCATGGACGGGACCGGAATGCGCAGGCTGTTCGGCACGGACGGCGTTCGCGGGCGCGCGAATGTCGAACCGATGACGCCGGAGACGGTCATGCGCGTGGCGATGGCGGCGGCCGCCCGCTTCGACGGCGGCGGACAGCGCACCGCCGTGATCGCCAAGGACACGCGCCTTTCCGGCTACCTGCTGGAGCCGGCGCTGGTCTGCGGTTTCATTGCGCTCGGCTGGGACGCGGTGACGGTTGGGCCGCTGCCGACGCCCGCGGTTTCCGTGCTGACGCGCTCGCTCCGGGCCGATCTCGGCGTCATGCTGTCCGCCTCGCACAACCCCTTCCACGACAACGGCATCAAGATTTTCGGCCCCGACGGCTACAAGCTCTCCGACGCTGAGGAACAGGCCGTCGAAGCGGCCATGGCCGAGGTCGAGAGCCGCCGCGCCGCCCCGGAAGCACTCGGCCGCGCCCGGCGCATGGAGGACGCGCAGGGCCGCTATATCGAGGCCGTGAAGAGCAGCTTTCCCCAGGGCATGCGGCTCGACGGGCTCAGGATCGCGGTCGATTGCGCCAACGGGGCCGCCTACCGGGTGGCCCCCGCCGTGCTGTGGGAGCTTGGCGCGGAGGTCATTCCGGTGGCGGTCTCTCCGGACGGCATGAACATCAACGAGGCCTGCGGCGCCGCGCATCCGGAAACGATCTGCCGGGCGGTGCGGGAGCACGGCGCCGATATCGGCCTCTCTCTCGACGGCGACGCCGACCGCCTGGTGCTGGCCGACGAAGCCGGCAGGCCGGTGGACGGCGACCGGGTGATGGCGCTCATTGCGACCGCCTGGCAGCGGCGCGGCCGGCTGCGCGGCGGCGCGGTCGCGGCGACGGTCATGTCCAATCTGGGCCTCGAACGCTATCTGGACGGCATCGGGCTCGGTCTGGAGCGCACCCGCGTCGGCGACCGCTATGTGGTCGAGCACATGCGGGCCAACGGCCTCAATCTCGGCGGGGAACAGTCCGGGCATATCGTGCTCAGGGATTTCTCCGCGACCGGCGACGGCCTGCTGGCGGCGCTGCAGGTGCTGGCGGAGCTTGTGGCGGGCGGCAAGCCGGCATCGGAAACGCTCGCCCTCTTCGAGCCGCTGCCGCAGCGCCTGGAGAATGTGCGCTACGGCGCGCGCGACCCGCTGGCGGCGCCCGCCGTGCAGAAGGCGGTGGCGGACGCCGAAGCCCGGCTGGACGGCATCGGGCGGCTGCTGATCCGCAAGTCCGGCACCGAGCCGCTGATCCGGATCATGGCCGAGGCCGAGGACGAGCATCTCGTCGGCGAGGTCGTGGAGGGGCTGGCCGCCGACATAAGGGCGGCCGTCTGAAAGTGGGCGCGCAGGGCCGCCTGCTGATCGTTGCGGGCTCGGATTCCGGCGGCGGGGCGGGAATCCAGGCGGACATCAAGACCTGCACGGCGCTCGGCGGCTTCGCCATGACGGCGGTGACGGCGCTCACGGCGCAGAACACCGAAGGCGTCCACGGCGTGTATCCCGTGCCGCCCGGCTTCATCGCCGACCAGATGCGCGTGGTGCTGCGGGATATCGGGGCCGACGCGGTCAAGACCGGCATGCTGCACGATGCGGAGGTCATCGAGGCGGTGGCCGAAACGCTGGAGCGGGAGGCGCCGGGCGTGCCGGTCGTGGTCGATCCGGTCATGGTGGCGAAGGGCGGGCACAGCCTGCTCCGCGAGGACGCGGTGGACGCGCTCCGCCGGCGGATGCTGCCGCTGGCGGCGCTGCTGACGCCGAACCTGCCGGAAGCCGGGGCGCTGCTGGACGGCCGCGCGCCCGGCTGGCCTTCCTGGGCGGGCCTCGGCGTGGGCGCAGTGCTGCTGAAGGATGGGCATGGCGAGGGCCAGATCGTGCGCGACCGGCTGCTCGCACCCTCCGGCGAGACCGTGTTCGAGCATGGGCGACTCGACACGAGGCATACGCACGGCACGGGCTGTACGCTGGCGTCCGCCGCCGCGACCGGCCTTGCGCAGGGCCTCGGCCTCGTTGCGGCCGTGCGCCGGGCGGGCGATTTCGTCCATGAGGCGATCCGCTCCGCCCCCGGTTTCGGGCGCGGGCACGGGCCGCTCAACCATCAGCTTACAGTGCGAAGGTTCGCCTGAGCCTCGGATAGGCCAGCGCCAGGCCCACGCCGCGCACGCCGTAGAACAGCCAGAGCGAGAGCCAGAGCCCGTGATTGCCGAGCGGCCCCGGCAGCAGCCAGAGGCCGGCCGCATAGACCGCAAAGGCGACCGCCATGGTGATAAGCATCCACCGGGTCGCCGA
>JAJEAZ010000184.1 GCA_022824105.1 Alphaproteobacteria bacterium | reverse complement strand
AATCAGCCGCATCGAAATCACCCCGCAAGGCGATCGCCGCTCCCATCACCAGCCTCCAATTCAAGCCCACGACCTTGAATCAGAAATCCGACCGGAACGGAATCCCCCTCATGAGTCAGAAACCGACGCCGCTGGTATCAGGGCCCGTGTCGCAGACTATGTCCGCGATGTCGTGGCGCCCTTCGTCGACGAAGCGGCGCAACGGCTCGGCATGGACGGGACGCACGACATACGGCTCAGCGAGGATGGCGAGACCCTGTATTTCGTCTATCCGTCTGTGGCCGTTGACGCTGGCAGTTATTTCAAAAATGAAGTCCTGCTGGAATTCGGCGGCCGCAATGTCATCTCGCCGAACGAACGACGCCCGGTCGCGGCGGATATTGCCGGCTTTACCCAGGACCTGGAGTTTCCGTCGGCGACGGTGACCGTCCTCGACCCGAAGCGCACATTCTGGGAAAAAGCGACCTTGATTCATGTGGCCTGCCACCGCCGCCGTCTCGCGGGTCGCCTTTCCCGCCACTGGTTCGACCTGGCCTGCCTCGCCGACCACGAGATCGGCAGGGCGGCGCTCGGCGAGCGCACGCTGCTGGGAGAAGTGGTCAAACACAAGAAGGTGTTCTTCCGTTATGGCGGCGTAAGTTACGACCGCTGTCTGGAGGGCGAATTGCGGCTCGTGCCGGACGAAGACCAGATTCCGGATCTCCAGGCCGACTATGAGGCGATGTGCAACGCTGACGCTATCCGGGGCGACGTCCTGGAGTTCAATGCGCTGATGGAACGCATTCGGCTTCTCGAACCGGACATCAATGGTCGCGGTCTGAGCGACGATCTGCCGGAGCCGTCCCCGTTCCGGCGCAGATAGCGCAATAGTGCATCGGGTCCGACCGTGCAGGCTCTGCGCCGACGGCTGCGAGCCGGGCAGGGCCGCCGCGCCTTCGTATCGCCCGTCGGGCGGTTACGATGGCAATATCAGCCGTGCCACAAAATTCCGAAGGCCTCTGTCCAGGAGGTCAAGCCTTCCAATGCGCGCGAGTGAAATCAACGGCCCGGCGTCGGGCATCGCCACCGCGATCATTCCGGCGCCGCACCCGGCAGCGGAACGCCCAGCGCTTCCGCAAGCATCGGCAGCGCGTCGGCGATCGAACGCAAGGTCGGGCCGAGCTGCCACGTCCGCATCGCCTACAACCACTACTCCGCGCCCGAGCGCCATATCGGGCGCAAGGTCCATGCCCGCGTCGGCGAGCGCACGGTCGAACTCTTCCTCGACAGGGGCGGAGAGCGGATCGCCGTCCACCGTCTGAAGAGCGGGCGCAACCAGTACGCCACCAACCCCGCGCACATGCCCGACCGCCTGAACGCGGTGCGCGATATCAACCCGGGGCTGAGCCGTCACGGGTCTTCCTGGGGTTCCTCCGGCCCGCCTTCGAGCAGATCGTCGATCTGCTCCCCGCGGGCATGCGCCTCCAGCAGCTTCGCGAATCTCAACCCGGCCCAGCCTCTCGTGAACGGCTTGCTTTCGGTGAACATCGCCATGGTCTGCGCGTGGAGCCTGTCCAGGATCGCGGCCAGGTCCGCCCCGGTCAGCGGGCGCATGTCGGGGCGGCCCCGGCAATAGAGCTTGTGCAGCCGGTAGCCGACATGGGTGAGTTCGCGGATGCCGAAGACGAGGAACTTCGCCCGCTCGCGGCGGCTTTCGTCCAGTTCCCCCGGCGCCCCCAGGAACCGGACCCGCATCCGCCCGTCGGCCATGTCGGCCTTGCTGACCATCAGGCAATAGACGCGCTTGCGGCCCTTCTCCCTGAGCGCCTTGTTCACATGGCGCCTGGCGCTATCCCATTGCTCCCTGACGGTCTTGAGGCGCAGCGCGCCTCCCACGCCTTCCTGCATGGTGACTTCGGCAAGCACGGTGAAGCCTTCGTAGTCGGCGCGGACATCGGGATTGTCCCTCGGCGTGTGGCCGTAGGGAATGCCGCGCAACCGGCCCCTCCTGTGCACGCGGCAGGGACAGATCGCCCTTTCCGGCTCGCCCAGGCAGCTGAGCAGCAGCGCGACGATCAACTCCAGACCGACCCCCTTGGGGTAGAAGCGCTGCTGTTTCTTCAGCAATCCGGGCCCGGGGGCATCCCGGCCGTCGTCCCGGTCGACCTCACCTCCATCCTCATCCCGGTCGTCCCGGTCGCCCTTGCCGTCTTCCGCGAGGGCGGCCCGGCGCTTTTCCTCTTCCTCAAGGGCGGCCTTGCGCCTTTCCTCCTCGTCGAAGGCGGCCCAGTATTTCTCCGCGGTCGCGCTGTCGAACCCGATGGCCGGATAGACCCAGGCGGCGCTCACCGTGTCGTGGTTGTTGAAGAGCTGGGTTGCCGCCAGGTCCAGCATGCGGGGATCGACGGCGACCTCCGGATCGGGAAAGGGGATCCGGCCCCTGGACCGGTCGCCGACAAGGATGCGCGCCGTCAGCGTCATCGGCCGCCCTCCCGCTTCTTCTTCCGTGTCCCTTTCTTGCGGGTGTAGAGCGGGAGAAACCATTGCACGCCGCCGGGGAAGCCTTCGGGGACCAATGCGCCGGCATCGCAGAGCATCAGCGCGCTCGATCTGGCCGCGGCAATCTGCTCCCCGTTCGGGGCATGGTCCTTCTCCACCCGGTCGGCGGCGGCGTCGGCCATGACGAGCGCGGCATATTCGAGGCCGCCCTCGCCGGTATCGAGGCCCTTCAGGTCCTCCTCCCGGTCGTCCACGAGCGCCCCGGCGAACTGCGAGGGCGAGGGGAAACCCCTTCTTCCTTCCCAGTCCTTCGTCCTTGCATCCGCCTCCGACAGCCAGAAATGGAAGCGCATGAACTCGGCGAGGCAGAGCGCCGGGCGGTAGCGGACCGACGACGGGACGTCCTCGTTCTCCTCGCCGAACCCTTCGATCGCCCGGCGCACCTTGCGCAGCCGCCCGGCCACGGTGCGCGCCACGCCATCGCGCCCGGTGACGCTGTAGCGGCTGCGCAGGACCCGCCGCAACGCCCGCTTGCGCTTCATGCAGAGCCTGCCCTCGGGCGTGACCCGGTCCTCGCCGTCCACCAGTTCCAGCTGCCGCAGCTGGCCGAGGCAGTCCTCCGCCATCCGGGGCAGGATCTTCGACCAGTCAGCGATCGCCGGATAGCCGTCCTCCTCTTCCGGCGTCCCGAACAGCCCGAGTCCCTCCAGGTGCTCGTCGCTCAGGCCTTCCTCCTCGATCCGGGCCTCCAGCACTTCGAGGGACGTGCGCCCGCGCGGGCGCTCCGCCGCCAGCGCCTCGAGCGCCGAGGGCAGGAAATACAGCTCCTGCTGAAGGCCGGCCGGGAAGAGCAGCTCAGCCATTGCCGAGCCTCCGGGTCATCTCCCGCGCTTCCCGCCAGCCCAGGCGGAAGTCGAGATCGCGCGCGACGGGTCGGCCGCTCGCTTCCTCCCAGGGCAGCAGGCCGAGCCAGTGCGCCGGGTGCTTGCCCCGCGCCCGGGAACGCCGCGGGCGCACGAAGTTCATGGCGAACCAGGACACCCAGACCTGGCAGGATGCATTCTCGGCGTTCACCATCGACCTGTAGAAGCTGGAACCGGGTTCGGCGCGCCGGCCCGGCCGGGCAAGGGCCCGGGACCGCCGGCGCAGGGCGCCGATCGCCGAATCCACCGATTGCGGGCTGGCCAGCTCCAGGAACGCCTCGATCTCACCGCGGGGCGGCCAGTCCCGGTCCGGTCCCTGCGACAGCCACAGCACGGCAAGGCGCGTCGCCTTCCAGCCGGACCGCTCGCGCCATCCCCAGCCGCCCCGTTCCGACCAGGCGCCGTACATGACCTTCCCGAAGAGCGCCGCCCTCGCCCTGGCGCGCCGCTCCGCATCCCGGTCTCCCAGAAGGTCGGAACCTTCCTCCGCGAGCGCCTCCTCGATCCTCCCGCGCCAGGCCTCGCCGACCCTCTTCGTCTCGGACGGCCAGTCGGGCACGGTCGTTCCCGCGGTTCTCGAGCGCTCCTCGGGCGTCTCGCCCTGCACCACCGCGATCTCGGCGCGGCGGATGTCGCCGTCCTCGCCGCCGTCCTCCTTCTTCCCGGCAACGCGGGTCCGCATGTCCCCGGCGAAGACGGCGGCCGCGCCCCGGTAGGCCGTGCGCTTCCCGTCCAGCGACAGGGTGACCCGGTCGAACCGGCCCGTCTGCTCCTTCAGCACCATGAAATGCGCGAGTTCCGCATACTCCTCGCGCATGAACAGCGCCCCGGCGCCCAGATAGGAGTACTTGTTGCCGCGAAGCGCCCCGTCCCCGTGGTCGGTGCCGAAATGGAACAGGTGGTCGAACCGCCGCTCGGCGACGGGAAGGCCGCTGTCGGCCATGGCTTCGACCGGACCCCCCGGCACCGGGTTCCCGTTCCCGAAGACCGCGCAGGGATGGGCGGCCAGCACGAGGAAGGTGCGGGGCGCGTGCAGGCGAAGCGCCGTCACCAGCACCGGGAGCCACTGGAAGCGGGGCCGGTAGGCCGCCCTCGGCCGCCGCAGCGAGGCGTACACCGTGTCGGTCCGGAGCGTGGCGATGCCGTTGAACGGGCTGTCCCCGGGACCGGGCTCCCGGCCGTTCTCCCGGACGAACAGCTGCCGAAGCCGCTCCGCGTGATCCGGCTCCATGAGGGCGGTGTTGCGGTAGCTCTGGTAGTCCCGGACCCGGACGCCGACATTCCGGAGGACCGCCTCGTAGTGGCTGGCATTGCCGCGCGGGTCTTCATCCTCTTCTTCCAGTTCCTCCACCGTCTCGCGCAGTCCCCGGCCCTTGCGGGCGTGCCAGAAGATCTTCGCCAGGCGCGCCTCCAGCGCGCCCGGTTCGTCGAGGCCCCGGTGCAGACGTACGGGTCCGCCCAGGCTGAGGGTCGTGCCGCATTCCCGGCAGGCCGCGCGGTCGCGCGCATGCGCCTCGTAGCGGCCGCTGTGCTCGAAGACATTGACGCCCTCGTTGGCGCAGCCCGGCCTGGGGCAGGCGGCATAGGGGATACTCTGGCATTTGAACCAGGCATGGGCGGCGCGCAGCGAGCGGTTCGACAGCAGCCGCGATACCATCCCGCAGGCGTCGCACCTGTAGCGCCGGTCCGACAGGAAGCCGGGCGCCGGCTCCACCGTATAACGCCGCGCATAGCTCTCGCGGTCGGGCGCCGGGCCGAAGTTCGGGCACATCGGGTTGCGGCAGAAATTGGCGTTGAACGTGACCCCCGGCCCGATCGCCGGGAACGGGACCGGGTCGAACGCCCGAAGGTCTTCCTCCGCCATGGGTCGGGATTTTCCAGCCATCCTTGCTCTCCTCCCTGCGGTCCGCCCTGCCGGGCCTCACCAGCGCGCCGTGAGCCTGAGCCCCGCCCTGTCCTCCGTGTAGCCGGCCCCCTCGCGCCGGGCCAGTTCGAGACGCATCTCGAAACTGCCGGCCGCGGCCCCGGTGAGACGCCAGCCGAAGCCGAGCGCGATGTCGTGCTCCGGCGCCCCGCCGGCGCCCGCAGGCTCGCGCCGCGTGCCCTCCAGGCCGGTCTCGAAGGCGAGACCCGCCTCGACCCGCTCGACCAGCCGCGCGCCCAGCCGCAGGTCGCGCGCGTCCTGCGAGAGGCCGAAGCCGGCCTCCGGCACGCCGGTATAACGCCCGCCCGCCATCGCGAAGCCGTAGCCCATCCTGAGGTCCAGCCGCCGGCTCTCCAGGTCGTCCCCGCCCGCGCCGGCCAGCCCCTCCATCGTGCCGCGCTGCAGCAGCGCCTCCGCCCCGCCGGAAGACGCGCCGCCCAGGGTCTGGGTCATGCTCAGCGACACGCCCCGCTCCGTCTCCGGAGACGGGTCCCAGTGGAGCGCGCCCGATATCCCGCGCTGCCGGAACCCGTCCGCCTCATGCGTCAGCAGGCCCCGGGCGCGGACCTCCGAGGAGATCCCCCTCGCCGGGTCGGAGAGCGAGAGCCCGGCCCCGATATCCGCGCCCAGGCCGGTCTCCGCATCGCCGCCGTCATGGCGCAGGCCGAGCTCGAGGCTCGGCACCAGCACCGCGCCGCCGCCGAGCCGCACCGGCAGCGAACCCTCCAGGCCGAGGCGCAGCCGCGACACCTCCGCCTCGGCCGCCGCCAGCCGCCCGCCCGGGCCGGACCCGGAGTCCGCGCCGGACCCGTTCACCGCGTCCGTCGAGGTCCCGACGATCATCGCGTCCGTCCTGCCCGTCAGGCTGAAGCCGTCGGCGAGGCCGCCCGCCCCCGAGGGAGCCAGCAGGACCCCGCGCAGGCCCGCCGCCGCCATCCACAGCTCCAGGTCCGTGCGGAGCGGCGCACCGTCCTGAGGCTTGGAGTCCGTCCCCAACGTGGGGTCCGTCCCCAACGTGGGGTCCGTCTCCGACGCCGCGTGCGGGTCCAGCGTCAGGCTGCCCGCGCCGTAGCCCGCCACGCCCCACGCCTCCAGGCGGTCGTTCAGCGCATGCCGCGCCCAGGGATAGAGCCCGGTCAGCGACGCCTCGATCCTGCTGCGGTCCGCCCCGCCGCCATAGCCGCCCTCCGCCATGCTGTGCGACAGCACCAGCCCCGTCGTCCACGGGCCGCGATGGAAGTCCGTCCCCAGCATCGCGCTCGCCACCTCGCCGTCGAGCGGCAGCGCCTCCTCGCGCCCGTTGAAGCGCGTCACCGCGCCCCGGCCCCACATCGACACGAACCCCTGCTCCTCCGTGCCCTCCGTCACCGAGAAGGACGAGCCCAGCAGCAGCTCGCGCTGCCCCATGCCCCGCGCCGCATGCGCCCGTTCGGGGTCCGCCTCGCCTCTCAGCCATGCCGCAAGGTCCGTCTCGACCTCCGCCTCGACCTCCGCCTCGACCTCGGCCTCGACCTCGGCCGCGTCCCGCGTCCCGGCCCCGCCGTCCCCGGCTCTGCGCCCGTCCGCGTCCCGGGCCTCCTGCGCCCCCGGTCCGCCCGGCGCCTGCCGGCGGGACCCGAACAACGGCCCGAGACCCAGACGGTGGCCGCCGAGGCTCACCTCCGCATGCGCATGCCGCGGGGCTCGCATCCGCCCCTCCACCGCCTCGATCACCGGCATCCGCACCTTACGGTGCTAACTATCTGACATAGCGTCGTTTTTTCTCCCAAAATCCGCAACCGGGGAACAAAAACTTCCACTGGCGCTTCCCCGTCTGCAACCGAAACCGGGAGAGCGACATGTCCAAGGTTACCCTTACCGCCGCCCGCATCGAGGCGTTCAGGCCCCGCAAGACAACCCGTGACATCCGCGACGCCAGGCTCAGGGGCTTCGGCGTCCGGGTGACGCCCACCGGCAGGAAGCGGTTCTTCATCCAGTGCCAGCACCGCGGCGAGCGCGTCTGGAAGATCGTCGGTGATGCCGCAACCATGAGCCTCGCCGAGGCGCGGGCTGCGGCGGCCGAAATGCTTGCCGCCATCCGGCGCGGCGGGGAAGAGCCGCATCGTCCCGAGGAGACGCTGTTCGAAGCGGTCGCCGAGGCGGCATTCCGGCGTCACGAGCGGGTCTGGAAGGCCAGGACGCTCTATGTGAACCGGAACTACCTCTGCAACCAGCTTCTGCCGCATTTCGCCGGACGGCCGATTGCCGAGATCGACCGGCAGGAGGTGCGGCACTGGTTCGCCCGCCTGCGCGCGACGCCGGTGGCGGCCGACCGGTCCATGCCGGTGCTGTCCGTCATCATGCAGGAGGCGGAGGCCATGGGCCTGCGCCCGGAGGGCTCCAATCCCTGCCGGGGCATCCGGCGCTACCGCCGCAAGGGCCGTGAGCGGTTCCTCTCGGACGAGGAAATCCGCCGCCTGTCTGCGAGGCTTGCTGCACATGAGAGCCGGTATCCGCAGCAGGTCGCCCTCATCCGCCTGTTGCTGCTCACCGGCTGCCGCAAGGGCGAACTCCTCACCCTGCAATGGCGCGACTACCGGGAAGGCCGCCTGTTTCTCCGCGACAGCAAGACGGGACCCAGGACGGTCTGGCTCTCGGAGCCGGCGCGGGCCGTCCTCGACGGCCTTGAGCGGAAGGGCCGCTGGATGTTCCCCGTATCGAAAGGCGACCGCCCCCGCAGCGCGGCCTGGCTGGACCGGTTCTGGTACATGGTTCGCGCCGAAGCGGACCTCGAAGACGTGCATCTTCACGACCTGCGCCACAGCGTAGCCAGCCTGGCGCTCAGGCAGGGCGAGACCGTGCTGACGATCGGCCGCCTGCTCGGCCACCGCAGGGCGGAGACGACGCTGAAATACACGCACATCGCCGACGCCATGGTGCATGAGGCCGCCGAGGCAATCGGCGCGGCGCTGGAGACAAACTGATGGCGGGCAGGGAGAAGATGAAACTCACCGACGCCGCCATTGCCCGGCTGCGTCCGCGCGAGCGGGAATATACGATCTGGGACAGCCGCGCCGTCGGTCTCGGGGTCAGGGTCCGGCCCACCGGGGGGCGAAGCTGGGTCCTGCTGCTTGACGCCGGCGGGCGCACGAAGCGCGTCTCGCTCGGTCCGGTCTCGGCGAGGAGCGTCGCCGAGGCCCGCCGGGAGGCTCTCTGGCGGCAGGCCGACCCGCAGCCGAAGAAAGCAGCCGCGTCGGCAGGCGCGGCTCCGCTGTTCCGGGATTTTGTCGCGGGTCCGTGGAAAGAATCGCATTTCGCCCGCTACAAGCCGTCGGGCCAACGAACCGCGCGCCACTATCTTCAGCGACAGCTTCTGCCGGCTTTCGGAGCGAAGCCGCTCGATCGCATTTCTCCCGCCCGGGTTCGGCAATGGTTCGACTGCTACAGCCGGAGCGCGCCAGGCGGCGCCAATCGCGCCCTCGACATTCTCAACCAGATCATGAATTTCGCCGCCGCCTGCGGCCATATCCAGAGCAATCCCGCACAGCGCATCGTTGCGAACCGCCGCCCGGCGCTGACGCGGTTCCTGTCCCGCGAGGAAATCGACCGGCTGCACGACGTCCTGAATGCGCAGACCCGTCCCGACTGCCGGCAGCAGGCGGACATCATCCGCCTCCTGCTTCTCACCGGATGCCGCAAGGGCGAGATCGTCGGGCTCAGATGGTCCGAGGTCCGCGATGGCATGCTGGCGCTTGCCGACAGCAAGACGGGGCCGAGGACGGTCCCGCTCGGCACCGGCGCCCGCGCCATTCTCGAACGGCAGCCTCGGGGAGAAAGTCCGTTCGTGTTTCCCTCGCCGCGCGATCCCGCCCGCCCGCGCGGCCCCGACCTCCCGCTCTGGTATCGCGTGCGCCGCGAGGCCGGGATCGAGGACGTGCGCCTTCACGACCTGCGTCACACAATGGCGAGCCATGCGGTCATGAACGGCGTGCCGGTGCCGGTCGTCTCCCGCCTGCTCGGGCATTCCAACGTGCGGATGACGCTCCGATACGCGCATCTCGCCGACCGCGATATAGAGGCGGCTGCGGAGCGGGTCGGCGCCGCCATGGCGCAGGCGATGAAGACCTAATGCTGTTGTTCGGCCAGAACGCGGTAGACTTCCCCGGCCTCCGAACTGAATCCATGCGGTGTGGGATATGCATGCAGCGAGCCAACCTGCTGGCAGACCGGTGATTTCGTCCGCCGGCTTCAGTTCGCGTTGAAGCCCAAATTCCCGCGCGATTGCAGTATCCGTTTCCAGTGGGATTCGCGTTCGATGATCGTGTCGTCGGAAGTGCGGGCACTATGGCTCTCCAACAGCGCAAACCGGAAATGTTTCCGGCAATAGTCCGGATTGCGATTCTCGAGCAGCTTCCTTAGCTCGACATTGCCGCCATGGCCGGTGTTGCAGTACTCGCGCCAACGCGACCAAACACCTCCATCGCCGTATGCCGCCCCTACATATAGCCGTCCCGTTTGCGTGTCGGTGATCAGATAGACGCCCCTGGCGTTCTCGAGAGCGCCACGCCAATCGGGCCGGTCGTTGCTGACAAGCGCTTCGAGCTCGCCGAAATCGATGTCGATCCAGTCAGGGCCAGGAAAGTCGATCCCGGAAAACTCTTCCCGCAGGATTTCGCATACCGTGAATTCTCCTATGCGCCTTTCGAAATTGACGCGGGTCGCACGCTGTCGGTAGGGGGAGCGTAGCTTGAGTCGGCCAATGAAGTCGCGACCATGTTCCGAGAGAGATACGACATAACTGTCTGGCAACCGTTTCAGGACTTCCCAAACGCCACCGAACAACCAGACATCGGGTTCCGGATAGAAGTCGATTACCGAAAAGCTATACGGGCGGTTGAACTGGTTGCTTCGGGGCCGAAATTCCTGCCAGCCCTGCCACTCTTTGCGGCTGCGAACGAAAACGTCCAGCGGCTGTTCGACACGGTTGTGGCGGGCGAAATGAAGCTTGTACCGGGAGGGATCCTGTATCGGCCAAATGTCCGTCAAATGAAGTGTCATCGTGGATATCCAAGGCCCTGCGATTCCAAGACTATGAATTCCCGAGCGAGCGGAGATGATCCTGAACAGCGCGTTCCAGCGAAGCGCCATCTCCTTCTTCCACGACGATCAGGATGATACCGCGCGCGACAAACAGGGTGAGATTCGCGACGAGAGCGACGGTCGGATGATTGTGATAGTTGTCGCGGATTGCAAGCGGTCGATGGCTTTTGATTGTCGCGGCGCGACACACAAGGTCTTTTGCGTCGTCGCAGATTGTCGCGCGGCGGGTTGAAGGCAAGACGCTCACCGGTCCGCGCGCCGCCTCTTTCCTCCACCATCGTCAGGAAAGAGCGCAAATGCTTCATGTTCATCGTCGGTGTGGCCGGACGCTCTGAGAGGCACCGCGCGACCCGGATACGGGTCGCAGAAAAGGGATTATGAGAAAAACCCTGATCGCGACCTCCGCGCTGGCATTCGCCGGGGCGCTGGCCGCCGGGCAGGCTTCGGCAGCCGACATGCTGAGCCTCGGCGTCGGCGGCTATATGGAACAATGGGTCGGCTACGCCAACCGCGACGACAAGGGCGTAGACGGCGGCTTCGACGTGCAGACGGATGCGGAAGTCCACTTCAAGGGCTCTCTCGAGACCGACGCGGGACTGAAGTTCACCGTGCATGTCGAGCTTGAGGCCGCCAACGAGGAAGACACGATCAAGGTCGATGGGGAGGACAAGAAACCCCACAACACCGAGATCGACGAGGCCTTCGTGCGCATGAGCGGCGAGTTCGGCACGATCGAGATCGGCCAGCGCGACCCGATCCATGCGCGCACGCACTATGCGGCGGGCTTCGGCGCGGGCATCGGCATCAATGGGGGCGACACCCAGAACTGGGTGCCGGGCGTTTACCTGGAGACCGCAGGCTGGACCATTCCGGGCGACAACCGGAACGTCATCTACATCACTCCGCGCGTGAACGGCGTGCAGGTGGGCGTCTCCTACGGGCCGGACTCGAAGAACGAGAACTCTCCCGGCGGCGCGCCGTCGAACAATGACGACTCGGTCTGGGCCGCGGGCGTCAACTTCAACGAGACCATCGGCGACATGTCGGTCAAGGTCTCGCTGGGCCATGTCAACGTCTCGAATACCGGCATGACCACGTTCGACCTCGACAAGGACGATGACAGCATGGATGAGAGGCACACCGACGCGACGAAGATGAACGACAACATGATGAAGGGCTATGACGACAAGACCTTCACCAATGTCGGCCTCCAGGTCGGCATGGGCGCGTTCACCTTCGGTGCCTCCTACGCCACCCGCGACGACGGCGGCTACATGTCCAAGTGCTACGCGACTAGCGAAATCGCAGCGAGGGCGGCGGTGGACGCGCCAGAAGCGACTACCCCCAGAGTCACGGCCCTGCCGTTGGTGGCAGAGGGCGGGATGGTCGCCTGCGACGATCTCAGGGCGGTCTTCGAAGGCAACATGCAGCTGAGCGGCGACGGAACGGAAGAAGACAACAACACCGATACCACCAACGCGATGCACATGTTCGTCGAGGACGAGTCCGGCCAGTCGGACACCTGGGCGGTCGGCATCACCTACTCGGACGGCCCGATGTCGATCAGCATCGACCACATGAGCCATGAGCGCGAGAACGGCGACGAGCGGACCGCGACCGGGTTCTCGGCCGGCTACAAGCTGGCACCGGGCGTGGACTGGAAGTCGTCGATCATCGGCATCGAGGACGACACCGCGAACAAGGGTGCCGGCTCGGAAGGCACGATCTTCGTGACCGGCCTGGACATCCACTTCTGATCGAAGCAGCCTGAAAGGACGGCTGCGGCGTTACGGGTAGGTCCCCTACCTCTTTTCGGTCGCGGTCGTCCGGGGCGGTGCCGGGTTGCAACGGCACCGCCCCGTTTTCTTTGTCGCGGTAGGGACTGTGGCGCGACAATCAAAAGCCAATCCCCTTCGCAATCCACGATAACCGAAATCATCCTCAGCACCGGCCTTCGCATCCGCGGCGGACGACAGGTGCGGGGAGCCTCTCGGCCAGTTCGATCTGGCCCTGCATCCGAACAAGACCCGGCTCATCGAGTTCGGAGCGAACGCTGAAGCGAACCGTCGGGCGCGGGGATGGGATCACCCGGAGACGTTCGTCTTCCCGGGTTTCATGCATCGCCGCCGAAAGACCGGAAACGGACGGTTCGGGCTCGGCCGCAAGCCCGCCGCAAAGCGGGTGGGCGTGTCCTGAAGCGGATCAGGGAGGTTCTGCGGCGGCGCACGGCAAGGCCGTTTCAGCTGGCGGCGGCTGATGGCGCTCATGGACCGATGCTGGCCGAAGCCTCGAGCCCGGCACCCATGGCCAGGCGCGCGGTTTGCCGTCATATGCCCGGGGCAGGAGCCGGTTGCGCCAACATGCGCGTCAAAGTCCGTACGGCGGGCACCGGGAAACCAGCATCCCTGCAAAGAAAAGGGGCGGCACCGTTGCAACCCGGCGCCGCCCCGGACGATTGCGGCGGAAGGAGGGTCGGGGATACGACCCTTGACGCCGCAACCGTCTTTTCAGGCAACTTCGCTCAGAAGCCGATGGCGATGCCGGTCACGAAGGCGGTGCCGTCGATCTCGCGACCGCTGGCAAGGCTCTTCTCGGCCATGAAGATAGAGGTCTTGGAGGCGACGCCCGGCCCGAGCGTGTAGGACAC